>JAHECG010000071.1 GCA_024641855.1 Betaproteobacteria bacterium
GGCCGACCAGCTCGCTTTCGGCATGTTGCTGTTCCGGTGTCGGGCCATCTGCGGGCAGCTCCATGATTTCTTCGATATCCGCCATGGGGTGCGAGCGCCGGAAATGATCGCGCCAACAGTTATTGAGGATGCTGAAAAGCCACGCATCCAACACCGATGCATCTTTTAATTGCGGCACCGATTTTAGCCCTTTGATCATGGTTTCCTGTGCCAGGTCGTCCGCTAAGTACGCGTCGTGGCACCAGGCATAGGCGAGTCGATACAAGCGCGGTCGCGCTTCGGTGATACGGGCTTTTAAGGCGCGAATGTGAAGGATTGAAGAAAACATTTCAAGAATCGATTTTTCCTAGGAAGGCAGTGTTTACAAAGACGCCTAATGCAAAGTCTTTATTCCATGATTTCAAATTAAGTGTCGATTGGATCTACATCCAGCGCCCAACGCACGTTACGTGTTTTGTGCGTTTGCAGCGCTTCCATCCAGGCATCTAAAAATTTCTGTAAGGCACCGCGGGAACGCGCTTCGACTAATAACTGCGCCCGCTCGTTGCCAGCCAGGCGTGCCATGAGTGCCGGTACTGGATCGTACACTTGGATGTTTTTAGCTTCCGGTGCGAGTGCCGCAGCAGCGCGCAAAAATCGTAGTGCGCTATCGAGGGTGGCGGCTTCGGCGCGCAGCATGGCTTGAAAAGAATAAGGAGGGAGTCCGGCTTGCTCGCGCTCAATCAACGCGGCTTTGGCGAATTCTGCATAGTCGCCATGTTGCAATGCGGTGAATAAAGCATGTTCGGGAAAGGCGGTTTGCACCAGCACTTCGCCGCTATCGGCGGCGCGCCCGGCGCGGCCCGCCACTTGCAGTAATTGCGCAAACAAATGTTCGGATGCGCGGAAGTCTGCGCTGTATAAACCGCCATCGGCATTCAGTACGCCGACCAAGGTGAGCTTGGGAAAATCGTGGCCCTTCGCCAGCATTTGCGTGCCGACCAGAATATCGATTTCCTGTGCATGCACTTTTTCCAGCATTTCCGACAAGGCATTTTTACGCCGCGTGCTGTCGCGGTCCACGCGCAAGATGCGCGCTTCGGGTACCAGCTTTTGCAGCGCGGCTTCCAGGCGTTGCGTGCCTTGACCTACCGGGGCTAAATCGAGATTGCCGCAACTGGGGCAGTGGTGCGGTAGGCGCTCTTCGTGGCCGCAGTGATGGCAGCGCAGGCGTTGTTCTTTCAAATGCACTACGAGGCGGCTGGTGCAGCGCGGGCAACCGGAGAGCCAGCCGCATTCGCCGCATAGCAGTACTGGCGCAAAACCACGGCGGTTGATGAACAGCAGACTTTGCTCGCCGCGTTTCATGCGCTGCTTGATGGCAGTGATCAGCGGTGCGCTAAACCCTTCCAGTAATTTTTCACGGCGCAGATCCAGGTAGCGCACGGTGGGAGGCGCGGCATCTTGCACGGCGCGCGCTTTCAGTTCCAGCAGTTTGTAACGGCCTTGCTGTGCGTTGTAATAAGTCTCCAAGGAGGGTGTGGCCGAACCGAGAATGATCGGGATGTTGATATCTTTGGCGCGGAACACCGCCACATCGCGCGCTGAATAGCGCATACCATCTTGCTGCTTGAACGAGCTATCGTGCTCTTCATCGACGATGATCAATTGCAGATTGGTGAAAGGCGTGAAGGTCGCCAGCCGCGTGCCGAGCACGATTTGCGCCGCACCTTGTTCCGCTGTTCCCTGCGCCATCAACCAATGCTTAAGGCGCTCGCTATCGCTCAGATTGCTGTGCAAGCTGACGATGCCGACATCGGGAAAGCGCGCTTGAAAACGCGCTTCCAACTGCGGTGTGAGATTGATCTCCGGGATCAGAACCAAGGCCTGCCCACCGCGCGCAAGCGTGGCGGCAATGACTTGCAAATACACTTCGGTTTTGCCGCTACCGGTTACGCCATGCAGCAACCATGGCGTGAATCCCGGTGGTGCGCCGAGAATGGTTTCAACAGCCAGTTGTTGATCGGTGTTTAGCGGTGGCGCTGTCGCTTGCGCTGGTAAGGTGCTGGTGCTGCGTTTCGCACTGAGCGGCAGGGCCGATTGCTTGACCCAAGCGGCCTCGACGAGGGTGCGCAGTACACTGCTGGCGCTGGGCGAGAGCAGCATGAGTTCGCTGCGCGGTATAAAGTTTTGGGCTTGTAACGCGGCCAGCAACTTGCGTTTGACCGCAGCGCGTTGTGGCAACGCTTCCAAGGCTGTGCGTCCTTCATCCGTGAGCGTGTAGCAAGGTTCTGCCAAATCGCGTGCGACTTTGGTGCGGCGCAAACGCTGCGGCAAAATCATGGCCAGTACTTGGCCTAAGGGGTAGTGATAGTAAGCGCTACAAAAGTTTGCCAGCTTGATGATTTCCTTGGGCAGGCGCGGCGCATCGCGCAAGATTTCTTTGATCGGTTTGAGTTTGTATTTTGGGCTTTCATCACCGGCTGCGGGCAGCTCGGTGATGCCGACGATGACCCCCACCACCAGTCTGCGACCGAACGGAACTAGCGCCCGACGACCGACATCCTCCGCGCTGATGTGCTCGGCGGTATAGTCAAAATAGGTGTTTAACGGCACATCGATAGCGACGCGTGCGATTTTCATAGGGTGTGCCAAGGCAGGTCTTTAAAACGGCCTATTTTCGGGCCTTTCCAGCTTGTGGATAACTTTGTGCATAGTATTTCTTGGCATGATACAAAGCGATACATCTGTCAAGGGTTTTGAAAATAATGAAATCATTATTTATACAAAAACCATTAAAATCAATCTGTTATTTAATATCGCTGGTAATTCATTGGTTTTCTTTATGGTTTTATACATTAAATCAAGAATGTGCATAAGTGGCGAGAAAAAGCAATGTGAGCGACTGGGAAAAATCAGGGGTTTTGGCGCTTAAGGCGTAGCGCTAAGAGCGGGTTTTAGGCTTAAAAATGGCAGTTGCGGGAGAGTCGACGTGTGTCACCTCCCGCAACATCGGGACAGCTTAAATTAAAAATTTAAGCGCTTGTTTTAGGCTGATGCACGGCTAGGGCGAAGTACCGTGCCGAGCAATAGCGCAACACCGGCGATCAGGGCCAAAATTGTCGCGGCGCGTAATAAGAGTACAGCTTGCGAGCCACTGGCTTGCCAGCTCTTATCCAACGTCAGCGCGCGATCATTGGCGAATTTGCCCAATTCATCCGCGCGATGGATGGCTTGCACCGACAGCACGTTCACTTTATACAGTGCTTCACGCGCGCGATCCCATTCCGGCCCACCCGTAGCAGAAAGCGCTTTTTCAAGATCAAGGCGATAAGTATCGATCTCTTTGTACAGGCGGCTAATTTCAGACACGGCTTTATCGTCGCCATCGGGCAAGGTGCTGAGCGTGGCTAATTCGTGCGCGAGGGCTGCTTTTTGCTCCGCGGCCTTTTTCTCATAGGCGGGAAAGTCCAGAACCGTGGAATAGTATTCATTGAGCGTGAGTTCATATCCAGCCGTTAAGGCTTTTAACGATTGTGCAACGCGATAGGACTGTAGTGAGGCTTCACGCGCGGTCTGCGCGCCGACGTCGGCAATGCGCATTTGGTCGCCAGCGCGATAGACTAAACCGGCAACCGTCAAAATGATGAGCGCGGCAATACCGGCAAAGGCGCGATTTCTTGATTTCATGTGATCTCCTTATTCTTGTCGTTGTGAATGCTTGTTATGTTGCATTTCAATACCAGAAAAAATTCGAATTGAATTCAGCGCATTTTTAAAAGTTTGAAAGCAAGCCGTTATTTGAGCGGCCGGGTCATTTTAGGGAAACAGCGGGATTAATTCCAGCGGAATAAATGCAAAACTGAAGGGGATAAACAGGAAGGCCGGGTGCGACGAGCGCGCACCCGGTGATTGCTTAACGCGGTAAAACGGAACTGCCCATCAAGAATTCATCCACGGCGCGTGCGCATTGGCGGCCTTCGCGAATGGCCCAGACCACTAGCGATTGGCCACGGCGCATATCACCAGCGGCGAATACTTTGGCATTGGAAGTTTGGTAGCAAGCTTCGCCATCGGTCGTGGCTTTGGCGTTACCGCGCGCATCTTTCTCGACACCGAAGGCATCCAATACTTGTGCGACCGGTGAGACGAAGCCCATTGCTAAAAATACCAAGTCGGCCTGCATTTCGAATTCGGAGTTTGGCACTTCCTGCATCTTGCCGTCTTTCCATTCGACGCGCGCCGCGATGAGCTTGGTTACTTTGCCGTCTTTACCTTCCAAACGTTTGGTGGCAACCGACCAGTCGCGATCACAACCCTCTTCATGCGAGGAGGAGGTGCGCAGTTTGGTGGGCCAGTAAGGCCAAACCAGCGGTTTGTTTTCTTGCTCAGGCGGTTGCGGCATGAGCTCGAACTGCGCGACGCTGGCCGCACCATGGCGGTTGGAAGTGCCGACACAATCGGAACCGGTATCGCCGCCGCCGATCACGATTACATGCTTGCCAGTCGCCTTGATCTGGTTGTCGAATGAATCGCCAGCATCCACTTTATTTTGCGGCGCGAGAAACTCCATGGCGAAGTGCACGCCTTGCAGCTCGCGTCCGGGTACAGGCAAGTCGCGTGGACTCTCTGCGCCACCGGACAGGATCACGGCATCAAAACTTTGATCCAGTTCTGCTGGCGAAATCGTTTGCTTCGACCAATTGGTGATGTTGGCGGGGAAATCCTGGCCGATGAACACGCCAGTGCGGAACTCGACACCCTCGGCTTGCATCTGTTCGACGCGGCGATCGATGTGAGATTTTTCCATTTTGAAATCGGGGATGCCGTAGCGCATCAAACCGCCGACACGATCATTTTTTTCAAATACGGTAACGCTGTGGCCAGCGCGCGCCAGCTGTTGTGCGGCAGCCATACCGGCGGGGCCGGAACCGACTACGGCAACTTTTTTACCGGTCTTTGATGTGGCCGGTTGCGGCGTAATCCAGCCGTTTTCCCAGCCTTTGTCGACAATGAAATGTTCGATGGATTTGATGCCGACCGGGTCGCGAATCAAACCTAAAGTGCACGCGGCTTCACACGGTGCGGGGCAGATGCGGCCGGTGAATTCAGGGAAATTGTTGGTGGAGTGCAGCGTGTCGAGTGCAGCTTGATAGTTGCCACGAAACACCAGGTCGTTCCAGTCCGGAATGATGTTGTTGACGGGGCAGCCGTTGTTGCAAAAAGGAATGCCGCAGTCCATACAACGCGCGCCTTCGGTTTTGGCTTGTTCGTCGCTCAAGGCCTGAACGAACTCGTGATAGTTTTTAACGCGCGATTCTGCGGGCAAATAGGATTCGTTTTGCCGTTGAAACTCCATGAAGCCAGTGATTTTTCCCATGACTAACTAACCTTTTTCGTATGCGTTGGATGTGGTTTACGCGGCTTGCTGCGCAGCTTGGGCCGCACTCAGTTCGCGTAATGCACGTTGATATTCCGTCGGGAATACCTTCACAAATTTAGCGCGGCTATTGGCCCAATCGTCCAATAAATTCCGTGCACGCGTGCTGCCGGTGTATTTGAAGTGGCGTTCGATCAAGCGTTTGAGAATCACCTCATCGGTCTCGCCGGCTTCACCGCGTACTTGGCTATGCCAGACTGCGCGATCGGTTTGGGTTTCTTGTTCGGTGCTGCTGAGTACCGAACCCAATGTCACCATGGCCATATTACATTTCTTGGCGAAGTCACCATCGGGGTCATACACATAAGCGATACCACCCGACATGCCTGCGGCGAAATTGCGTCCGGTGCTGCCGAGTACCACGACGGTGCCGCCGGTCATGTATTCGCAACCATGATCGCCGGTGCCTTCGACGACAGTCGCAGCGCCGGAATTACGCACCGCAAAGCGCTCACCAGCGACGCCGTTAAAATAAGCTTCACCGGCAATCGCGCCATACAGCACGGTGTTGCCGCTGATGATGTTGTCCACCGCACGTCCACGGAATTCCGTGTTCGGGCGCACGATGATGCGGCCACCACACAAGCCCTTGCCGACGTAGTCGTTGCCTTCGCCGACTAAATCCAATGTGATGCCGTAGGCCAGGAAGGCGCCTGCGGATTGGCCGGCCGTGCCTTGCAACTGAATATGGATGGTGTCGTCCGGTAAACCGGCGTGGCCATACTTCGTGGCCACGGCGCCGGACAGCATGGTGCCGACGGTGCGATTAACGTTTGAAATTGGCGAGATGAAGGACACGCGCTCGCCTTTATCCAAGGCGGCTTTGGCATGCGCGATCAGTTTGTGATCGAGTGCCTTTTCCAGGCCATGTTCTTGCACGTCGGTGTGCCGTGTTGCAACGTTCGGGCCGACTTCTGGCTGATAGAAAATCTTGGAGAAATCCAAACCACGCGCTTTCCAGTGCGTAATCGCTTTCGATTTGTCGAGCAGATCGACGCGACCGATTAGTTCGTCGAATGTGCGAATGCCCAATTGCGCCATCAGTTGCCGCGCTTCTTCGGCGACGAAGAAGAAATAATTCACCACGTATTCCGGCTTGCCGGAGAACTTGGCGCGCAGCACCGGGTCTTGCGTTGCGACACCGACCGGGCAAGTGTTGAGATGGCATTTGCGCATCATGATGCAGCCTTCCACCACCAGCGGTGCGGTGGCAAAGCCGACTTCGTCCGCGCCCAGCATGGCGGCGATGACGACATCGCGTCCGGTTTTCATTTGGCCATCGGCTTGCACACGAATGCGGCTGCGCAGGCCATTTAACACTAGCGTTTGTTGTGTCTCGGCTAAGCCTAATTCCCAGGCCGAGCCAGCGTGCTTCACCGAAGACAAGGGCGATGCGCCCGTGCCGCCGTCTGCGCCAGAGATCACCAGGTGATCGGCTTTGGCTTTGGAGACACCGGCAGCAACCGTACCAACACCGATTTCAGCGACCAGCTTGACCGAGATCGAGGCGTTGGCATTGGCGTTTTTCAAGTCATGAATTAGCTGCGCCAAATCTTCGATGGAGTAAATGTCGTGATGCGGTGGCGGCGAAATCAAACCGACACCTGGCACCGAGAAACGCAACTTGGCGATATACGGTGAGACCTTGCTACCGGGCAGTTGACCGCCTTCGCCGGGCTTCGCGCCTTGCGCCATTTTGATTTGGATTTGATCGGCGGAATTTAAATAAGCGGTGGTGACACCGAAGCGTCCAGCCGCCACTTGCTTGATTTTAGAACGCACCGAGTCGCCCGCTTGTAGCGGAATATCAACGACGATTTGTTCCTTACCGATAACCGAAGCTAAAGTTTCGCCATCCTTGATGCTGATGCCTTTGAGTTCGTTGACGTAACGCGCGGGATCTTCACCGCCTTCGCCGGTATTCGATTTGCCGCCGATGCGGTTCATCGCAATGGCTAGCGTGGCATGCGCCTCGGTACTGATCGAGCCGAGTGACATCGCGCCGGTGGTGAAGCGCTTGACGATTTCTTTGGCGGATTCGACTTCATCCAAGGGAATGGCGCGGGATGGATCGAGTTTGAATTCGAACAAGCCGCGCAAGGTCATGTGGCGCTTGCTTTGGTCGTTGATGATCTGCGCGTATTCTTTGTAGCTGCTGAAATTGTCGCCACGCGTTGCGTGTTGCAATTTAGCGATCGCGTCCGGTGTCCACAAATGCTCTTCGCCGCGTACGCGGAAAGCGTATTCGCCGCCGGCATCGAGCATATGCGCGAGGACTGGATCGTTGCCAAACGCGAGTTGGTGCAAGCGCAGCGCTTCTTCCGCAATTTCAAACACGCCGATGCCTTCGACGTTGGAAGCGGTACCGCTGAAATACTTGTCCATCAGCAGATGGTTCAAGCCGATGGCTTCAAAAATCTGCGCGCCGCAGTAGGACATATAGGTCGAGATGCCCATCTTGGACATGACTTTTAGCAAGCCCTTGCCGACGGCCTTGGTGTAGTTATACATCGCGTCTTCGACGCTGATGTTGCCCGGCAAATTGGGCGCCATTTCGGCCAAGGTTTCCAAAGCAAGGTAAGGATGCACGGCTTCGGCACCATAACCGGCGAGCAGCGCGAAATGATGCGTCTCGCGTGCGGAACCAGTTTCAACCACCAAGCCGGTGGAAGCGCGCAAGCCTTTGTGTACCAAGTGTTGATGAATGGCAGAGGTCGCGAGCAAAGCCGGAATGGCAACATGACCTGCATCCACTTGGCGATCTGACACGATCAAAATATTGTGGCCGGATTTCACCGCATCGACGGCTTCGGCACATAGCGAAGCGAGGCAGGCTTCGATGCCTTCTTTGCCCCAGGCCAGGGGATAACAAATATTCAATTCGTGCGATTTGAATTTGCCGCCGGTGTAAGCGCTGATCTGACGCACCCGCGCCATGTCGGCAAAACCCAGAACCGGTTGCGCAATCTCCAAACGCATTTGCGGATTGATGTTGTTGATGTCGAGTAGATTGGGTTTGGGGCCGATGAAGGAAACCAGCGACATTACCAGCGCTTCGCGAATCGGGTCGATCGGCGGGTTGGTCACTTGCGCGAACAATTGCTTGAAGTAGTTGTACAGCGGCTTTGGTTTGTTGGACATGACAGCCAAGGGTGAATCATTGCCCATGGAGCCAATCGCTTCTTCACCGTTGGCGGCCATCGGCGTCATCAGGAACTTGATGTCTTCCTGCGTATAGCCAAACGCCTGCTGACGATCGAGCAGAGTTACGCTGGATTTTGGTTCGGCTTCGGGTGCTGCAATAGCATCTAGTTTGATGCGTACCGAGTTGATCCACGCCTTATAGGGCTTGGCATTGGCGTAAGTGGTTTTGAGTTCCTGGTCGTCGATGATGCGACCAGCTTCCAAGTCGATGAGGAACATCTTGCCTGGTTGCAAACGCCACTTCTGGATGATTTTCGATTCGGGAATTGGCAGCACGCCAGACTCCGATGCCATCACCACCAAGTCATCATCGGTGACGATGTAACGTGCAGGACGCAAGCCATTGCGATCCAGCGTGCCGCCAATATAACGGCCATCGGTGAAAGCCATGGCGGCTGGGCCGTCCCACGGCTCCATCATCGGTGCGTGATATTCGTAAAACGCGCGACGATTGTCGTCCATCAAGGTGTGGTTTTCCCAAGCTTCGGGAATCATCATCATCATCGCTTGCGCTAGCGGGTAGCCCGCCATGAATAGCAATTCCAGCGCGTTGTCGAAACATGCGGTATCGGATTGGCCTTCTTGCACCAGCGGAAATAATTTTTTCAAATCGTCGCTGAGCACGGCGGAATTCATCACACCTTCGCGTGCGCGCATCCAGTTGAAGTTACCTTTAACGGTATTGATCTCGCCGTTGTGTGCGATCAAACGATACGGATGCGCCAGTGGCCACTCGGGGAAGGTGTTGGTGGAGAAACGCTGATGCACTAAAGCCAATGCGGAAACGCAGCGCGGGTCTTGCAAGTCCTTGTAGTACACGCCGACTTGATCGGCCAGCAGTAAGCCTTTATAGATCACGGTACGTGCCGACATCGAGGGCATATAAAATTCTTTGCCATGCAGCAGGTTCAATGCGTGGATCGCATGCTCCGCTGATTTGCGAATGACGAACAACTTACGTTCCAGCGCGTCGGTCACCATGATGTCCGGGCCGCGACCAATAAAAATCTGGCGAATCACCGGTTCTTTTTCGCGCACGATCGGCGACATCGGCATTTCGGCATCGATCATCACATCGCGCCAACCCAAGACCACTTGGCCTTCGGCGCGCACGGTGCGCTCGATCTCTTGTTCGCAGGCAATGCGCGAAGCGTTTTCTTTCGGCAGAAACACCATGCCCACGCCGTACTCGCCGGGAGGTGGCAATGCGATACCCTGCTTGCCCATCTCTTCGCGGAAAAACGTGTCCGGCAGCTGAATCAAAATTCCTGCGCCGTCACCCATTAACTTATCGGCACCCACCGCGCCGCGATGCGCGAGATTTTTCAGAATGAGCAAACCTTGCTCAATGATCGAATGACTTTTTTGGCCCTTGATATGGGCGACGAAACCGACGCCACAGGCATCATGCTCATTAGACGGGTCGTACAAACCTTGCGCGCGCATCGCTGACTCCACTGCATTTTTAATTTGGAAATCAAGGATAGAGCAGCAAAAGACTTCCTTCAACCAAAACAATTGGGGTCAGAGTCGAATTAAATTTCTTTTTTATGGCGCTATAAATTAATTGGGGACAGAGTGGCGGGATTACTGAGATTTACTTAGGGTGGTGGATTCTTGCTTGAACGGGCGCCCGCGCTTTCCAGGGGTAACGCGGCGCGCAGCATTTTTTTCCAGCTGGACTTTGAAATCATCCGATCCAATTGCCCAGCCTTTGATGGCGGACTTGCGCATTTTGTCGAGTTCATCGGCGGTAAGTGCTTGCTCTGATAGCGCTTTATAGGCAGCTTCACGCTCAAATGGCGTGTTGCCTAAAGCCCAATATAGGGGATGATCGGTGATTAAGGGGTCGGTGCGGGCGCCGATGTGATGCTGGTAGCTGGACCATGCATAGTCTGCCGGGCTAGCCACCATGCCGGCACGCACCGGATTAAGCTCGATATAGCGGCTGCAGGTTAAAAAATAGCGTTCAGAATCAATGACGGCGGTTTTATAGCGGCCTTGCCATAAGGTGCCAGTGCGCTCGTATTTATGGTTGAAGTAGGGAACGTAATGACGGCCGATCCATTGCATCATGCGCCCCAAGCCGATTTGGTCGCTGGGCGATGCGAGTAGATGCAGGTGATTCGACATCAGCACATAAGCGTGAATGGCGACATTGAACTGTTTCGCCGACTCACGCAGCCAGCCGAGAAAAATGCCGTAATCGCTAGCGTCGCGGAAAACTAGCTGACGATCATTGCCGCGCTGAATGACGTGATGTGGCTGATGCGGAATGACAAGACGCGGGAGGCGAGCCATATTTACCTGATTTCATGTGAGAATCAGGCAAGTTTAGCAAATTAATTCGACTCTGACCCCAATTAATTAATGGAAGCCAGTGGATAACTCGTGGACGGCGTCGACTAGCGCGGCGACGTTTTCCGGCGGGGTAAATTGCGAGACGCCATGGCCGAGGTTGAAGACGTGGCCGCTGCCTTGGCCGTAGCTTTCGAGGATTCTGCGGACTTCTTGGCGGATGGTTTTAGGGTCGGAGAACAGCACCATCGGATCCATATTGCCCTGCAGCGCGACTTTGTCGCCGACACGCCCGCGCGCTTGGCCGATACTGCACATCCAATCCAAACCAACGGCGTCGCAGCCGATGGCGGCGATTTTATCCAGCCAGACACCACCGCCTTTGGTGAAGACGATGGAGGGGATGCGCTGACCGTCATGTTCTTTAATCAAGCCTTGGACGATTTGGCGCAGATAAGCCAGTGAAAACTCTTCATAAGCGCTGCTGGAGAGCATGCCACCCCAAGTGTCGAAGATTTGCACGGCTTGGGCGCCGGCTCGAATTTGTGCGTTGAGGTAATCGATTACGGCCTTGGCGGTGACTTGCAGGATGTGATGCAGCAGGTCCGGGCGCTGATAAAGCATGGTTTTAGTGGTGCGGAAGTCGTCGCTACCGCCGCCTTCGATCATGTAGCAAGCGAGGGTGAAGGGGGAGCCGGAAAAGCCAATCAGAGGAACAGAGCCATCCAACGCCTTTCTGATTTGCTTAACGGCATCCAGGACATAACCCAAATGCTCTTCGGGATCTGGGGCGCTTAAATCGCGAATGGCCCACTCTTCACGCAAAGGCCGTTCAAATTTCGGTCCTTCACCGGTCGAGAAATATAGGCCTAAGCCCATGGCGTCGGGAATCGTCAGAATATCGGAGAATAAAATTGCTGCATCCAGGCCGAAGCGCGCTAACGGTTGCAAAGTGACTTCGGTCGCAAAATCCGGATTTTTGCACAGGCTAAGAAAATCACCGGCGCGGGCACGGGTTTGGTTGTACTCAGGGAGATATCGCCCGGCTTGGCGCATGATCCAGATGGGTGTGTAGGGCACCGGTTCTTTTAACAAAGCGCGGAGAAAGGTATCGTTTTTTAATTTGGTCATCTGGGTACACCGCAGCCGAAAAGCCAAGGTTCTCTATTAAAGTTAGGGTGTTAATGGAAGCAAACTACAAAGTTTGCTAATCGCGTGGCATGGGATTTTACCTGAAAGCGGGAATGCGTGGTTTGCGCCGAATTTCAGCTTGGCCTATCATCCAAAACCCAATTGCGTTTGAAGTGCAGCATGACAACCGAGTCTCGCCAAAAAGGCAAAGCCAAAACCGACCGAATTCCGATCAAGATCGTGCCAGAAACCATTCTGCGCAAGCCGAGTTGGATTCGCGCGAAATCGCCGAACAGCCCGCGATTTTTTGAAATCAAGCAAATCCTGCGCGAGCACAAGTTACATACGGTATGCGAGGAAGCGTCTTGCCCGAATATTGGCGAATGTTTTTCACATGGCACTGCGACATTCATGATCTTGGGCGATGTGTGTACGCGACGTTGTCCGTTTTGCGATGTAGCGCATGGCAAGCCCAACCCGCCGGATCAAGCCGAGCCGGAAAATTTGGCCCAAACCATCGCGGCGATGAAATTGAAATATGTGGTGATCACCAGCGTAGATCGCGATGATCTGCGCGATGGTGGGGCGCAACATTTTGTCGATTGCATTAGCGCGGTGCGCCAGCATTCACCGCAAACCAAGATCGAAGTTTTGGTGCCGGATTTCCGTGGCCGTTTGGATGTGGCCATAGAAATTTTGGGGAAAGCCCCGCCAGATGTGATGAATCACAATCTCGAAACCGTGCCGCGTTTGTATAAAGCGGCGCGCCCCGGCGCAGATTACGCGCATTCGTTATTGTTATTGAAAGACTTCAAAGACAAGCATCCGCAGGTTCCGACTAAATCTGGGCTCATGGTTGGTCTAGGTGAAACTGACGAAGAAATTCTTGAAGTGATGCGCGATCTACGTGCACACCATGTGGATATGCTAACCATTGGCCAATACTTGCAGCCATCGCAGCATCATTTACCGTTGAAGCGTTTTGTTACGCCAGACGAGTTCAAAATGTTCGAGCAAGCCGCGTTGGCAATGGGTTTCATCAATGCCGCTTGCGGGCCGATGGTGCGCTCGTCATACCACGCCGATTTGCAGGCGCAGGAAGCGAAAGTCGTTTAGCTCAACAAGCGTTTGCGCGTCAGTCCCAGCGCGAGATAAAACCCCACTGCGCCATAAGCAACCAGCACCAGCACATGCAGCCAAACTTGCGTCGGAATGTTGCCGAGCATCAGTGGGCGCACCAGATTGATGGCATGGGTGAGCGGCAGGAATTGGGCAATGTTTTGCAACACTGGATGCATTTGGCTCACTGGGAAAAATACGCCACACAGCAACACCATCGGCGTGATGACCAGCGTGAAGTAGTACAAGAAAAAATCGTAACTGGGCGATACCGCATTCATCACCAACCCCATGCCGGAAAAGCAAAAGCCGATCAACACCACGACCGGAATAATCCAGAGCGATAGCCAGAATGAGGCTTGCAATTGCAGCGCCCAAATAATCACCAGAATCGCGATTCCGGAAAGCAAACTTTTCGTTGCAGCCCAGATCAGCTCGCCCAGCACCACGTCATCAAGTGTGAGCGGCGTGTTTAGGATCGCCTCCCAAGTCTTTTGCACATGCATGCGCGAAAAACCCGAATACAACACTTCAAAAGTAGCGCTATTCATGGTGGAGTAGCACACTGTACCGGCCGCTAAAAAAGTGATGTAGGGCACGCCGGCCACGCTCGGCATCAAGCTGCCAAGACCATAACCCAAGCCCAACATGTACAACATCGGGTCGGCCAAATTACCGAGAATGGCGGGGATGGCGAGTTTTTTCCAAACCAAATAATTGCGCCGCCAGACGGGAATAAAACGCAGGCTTAAAACGGGTGGTGTGAAATAGTTGCGCGCCATCGTCAATCTCGCAGTTCGCGCCCGGTGAGTTTTAAAAACACATCTTCCAAGCTCGCGGGACGATGCAGGTAACGGAGATGCGTTTGGGTGTGCAGGTTTTGCATCAGTGCGGCGCCATCACGGCTATAGCAAAACAAAGTTTCTCCAACATTTTCGTGCCGCGCACAGAGTTGTGCGGCGAAGTTGTCGCGCCAGTGCGCAATATCGTCTCCGTAGAGTTCGGTGACACAAGGCTCGATGTGTTGCGCGATCAGCTCGCGCGGCGCACCTTCGGCAATAAGACGTCCGTGATCCAAAATTACCAAGCGATCGCACAGCCGTTCGGCTTCTTCCATGAAATGCGTGGTGAGGATAATTGTTTTGCCTTGGTTGAGCAGACGGCGCAACCCTTGCCACATCAAATGTCGCGCTTGTGGGTCGAGGCCGGTGGTGGGCTCATCGAGGAAAATGAGATCAGGGTCGTTGACCAAGGCGCGCGCAAACGTCAGCCGGCGTTTCATGCCGCCGGACAAATCTTGAATTTTGGCATCGGCACGATTGGCCAAGCCGGCAAAATCCAAAAGTGCTGGGACGCGCGCGGTGATGTCAGCGGCACTCAGACCAAAGTAGCGCCCGTACACCATGAAGTTTTCCAGCACGCTGAAATCGGGGTCGAGGTTGTCCAGTTGTGGTACTACGCCAACGCGTTGCCGGGCTGCGCGGGATTGCTGTGGGATCGCTTGGCCGAACATTTGAATTTGCCCTGAATCCGGTGCGATCAGGCCCAGCAATAAACGCAGCGTGGTGGTTTTCCCTGCGCCGTTCGGGCCCAGCAAGCCGAAGCATTGGCCTTTTTCTATGGACAAGGTCACGCCATCGACGACAGTTTGGGTGCCGTAGGATTTACGCAAATTTTGTGCGCTTAGCACTGACATAGTTCGAGAATCTGTTGTTTCAAAGCGGGTATTTTTTTATTAAAAAAATGATCAGCACCGCCAACCACGGACATCGGAATACCTTGTTGTGTCGACCAGGTGCGCACTTGATCAAGCGGCACTAATTCGTCGTTTTCGCCGTGAATCACGGCGGTGTTGGGCGAGGCAGGGCCCATTTCAAAAAGGTTTACGGCGGGGCTGATCAGCAGTAGCTGCTTGGGCTGAGCGATTTCGCAGACTTTGCTTTGGATCACCGCGCCGAAGGAGAAGCCCGCCAAAATCAAT
>JAHECG010000072.1 GCA_024641855.1 Betaproteobacteria bacterium
CGCTTGAACTCAGCCTGTTCGGCCGGCGTAGTTCGGGTTAAAACCAAAAGACCGGACTAAGTATGTAGATCTGTCTGTAGAGGACTTGCGGACGGGGGTTCGATCCCCCCCGCCTCCACCACTAAAAAGTAAATGGCTCACCTCGGTGGGCCATTTGTTTTTTGATGGTGCGTTATGGGGATCGAATCACCGGGACGGGGGGTGAGCGAGGGGTTTCGCAGATCAAACTGCTTTGATCTGCGCCACGCGAACGGGCGAGGCTCCGTTCGAGCCCCGGCTTACGAGCCGATCCCCCCCGCCTCCACCACTAAAAAGTAAATGGCTCACCTCGGTGGGTCATTTGTTTTTTAGTGGTGCGGTATGGGGATCGAAACCCCGGGACGGGGGGTGAGCGAGGGGTTTCGCAGATCAAACTGCTTTGATCTGCGCCTCGCGAACGGGCGAGGCTCCGTATGAGCCCCGGCTTACGAGCCTCGCCGCCTCCACCACCGATACAATGAAAACGGCACCCGAGGGTGCCGTTTTTGTTTTGGGTTTGCTGAAAAAATCAGGGGCTCGGAATAAAAATAAATCGACTCTGACCCCATTAAATCCCCATTCGCTAGCCCTGCGGGCTTGGCGATCATGAAAATTATCGCCTGGCGCGACCGCGCACCAAGCCAAAGAGAAAAAGATGCGTTGGACCTCGCGTACCTGATGCGCACCTATGCAGATGCCAACAATCTCGACCGCCTATACGAGCAGCATACAGACTTGCTAGCTCAGCATGATTTTGAACTTAAGCCTTCAGGCGCCCGACTACTCGGCCGTGATATTTCAAGCATTGCATCACAGGCAACAAGAGATGCAATTCTCAATATCCTAAATGCCGAAACCGGTGAACAAAAGCAGTACCGCCTGGTTGAGGACATGATCAAAACAGACTTACTCAGCGATCACGCTTTTGAAGATACTCTCGTGCTACTGGAAGTGCTGAAGCTAGGGATAGCGGATGTTGTGGGTTGAAAGCGAAAACCCACCCATACAGCCACCAATAACAAGTTTAAATTTATTAATTTATGCAAAACAATGTTTTGCTATTTACTTAAGAAATAAACCAATATGCCTATTGATAGGAAATAATAAGCTAATAATCAATTAGATAAATATATTTCGATAGTGAGCGAGGAGGGGACCAAAATTAATTCGACTCTGACCCTAATTATTTACTTTGGAAAATGGGCTGCGATTAGAGCATTGCCGGCAACAACTCTTCCGCCTTGCCCAAGTATTCTTCCTTAAACGCCGGGTTGCGCGGCTCCATCGGGTCGAGATTAATGTAGATGGTGCGCGCCCCGGCATACTCTGCGGAGCGCACAAAATTCGAGGCCGGCGCCACCGACCCCGACGTGCCAATCGCCATGAAGAGATCGCATTCGCGCAACGCCCGCTTAGCCTGCCAGCCCGGCAGCGCTGGGATCATCTCGCCAAACAGCACGATATCCGGCCGCAGCACATCGCCGCACTTCGAGCAACGCGGCACCGCATCGGCATAGGTGTTCTCATCGGTAAAAGGCGCAAGATCACAAGCCGCGTTCGCGCACTTTGTGTAGCGGATATTGCCATGCAATTCCACGACATTGACACTGCCCGCCCGCTGGTGCAGCCCATCCACGTTTTGCGTAATCAGGGTGAACTGCTGATCCGGCCGCAGATTCTGTTCCAGCGCCGCTAACGCCAAATGCGCCTGATTCGGCATGGCCGATTTGAGCTGCGCCCGAAGCGCGCCAAACAAGGTCCAAATTTGTTGGGGATTATCTTTTAGCCGATCCACGCGGCCGTGTTGCCCCACATCGAATTCCTGCCACACACCATTCTCGCCGCGATAAGTTCGGATGCCAGAGGCGGCGGAGATGCCAGCGCCGGTTAGCACGACGATTTGTTTGTAGTTCTTGATATTGATTTTCATGATTTTGGGCTTGAAGGGGAAACTGACTCTAACTCAATTTATTCGTGGGCCTATTCTCAACCAGGGACAACAATAAATCCCTCAACTGCTTCCCCATAGGTTTTAACGCGTTTATCAAGCAAATATCGCGCTGTAAGTGCGCAAAGTGCAGCATCAACCGTGTCAATATTGGTTAAAGGCGTAGTGTCGAAATTAGCCTCGCGTAGCAACGCCCGCCGGACAGTTGCTTTGTGTTTGGCTGACACGATCTTCCCAGCTAGCGCGCATGCCACTGCTTGCGGAAATGTCTCAAATACCACTGGATCATTGTCTACGCTTCGACCGTCGAATAGGCGGTAATCGGTTTCCAGCAAACGGTATAACTCTGCACCGTTAAACATCCAGCGATAAAAATCTCTATTTCCTGCAGCCGCAAGACTTGGCGTAGCGAAAGAATAAATTTTGTCAGCCGCTAGTGCACGCTCCGCTGGCCTAGATCGCCCATTTAGACTCCAGCGGCAAGGGGCGTCAATTCCAATAACCTGCGCACCTACTTGCCTGCACCATACGGCAGTAGTTGCCGCATCAGAAAAAGCGCGTTTATCAAAGTACTGACCATCACGCAGCGCCACTGCGTGAAAACCTTTTCTTGGTCCACCGACATCAATGCCAATAACAATGGGAGATTTTTTCAGCAAGGCAAGAAACACCCCGTAAAAAAACTACGGTAGATAGAGCAAATTATTCCGCCACCTCTTCATAGTCCTCAATCACCTTATCAGACAAGTGTTCAAGATGCTTCAATTCACTTATATCCTTGATATTGTCGTAAGACAAATAAGTGCACATTTCTGACAAGGGTCGCCCTTCTAGCAAAGAGAAAACGGGGCGCCGGATTTCCTGAAGCACTTTTTCCTGTTTTTCGGCTGGCGCCACGATATGTAGCTTTATATTTATATCTGGCTGTAAAGCAACCAGATCAGCCATTCTCAAAAGACCAGAGTACACAGAGGTCGTATGTTCAACTTCGAAGGCGCGAACGATTGAGCGCTTTCTCAACCAGAGCACATCAATCTGCTCGACAGTCTTCATCGTCGTGGAATCGTAGCCCAGAGGCAGGTGGTCTAAAAGTTCGCCCGGCTCAGCAGCCCAAGCCTTAAGTACACGCCCACGATCTGCTTTGGGCAGCCAGATCGAATAGCCCATCATCGTTCCTATTTTCGCAATCAGCGCCTGAATCTGCATCGACTCTCTGACTAACTCTTTATCGGTCGCTTCATCCTCTTCAAGGTTGGTTATGGTCGGTACAGTCACGCTAACGTCTTTGTCTGCTCGCTTAACCGTATGCTCCCCTTTCCAGAGAGACTTCACTTCCGGCGAATAAAAGAATTTCGTAACCGTTCTGGCAGATCCTTCTAACCCAAGTGTTCGCACCCCATTTAGGATGACCTTGTTGGTCACAGTCATACGTGTGCCAATCGATGCGGTATCCCAATCAAAAGGTACTGACAGCCCGAGATACTCGATAACCGCACGCCGATCGTTCAGTGAAATCATGGATAGATTGCTGATAGGATCATACGCAGCCAAGAAAGCACCGACCGTATTACCGCTGGGGCCGGTGAGGTTGTTTTTCTGCCCCGCATTCATCTTGTAAAGCGCATCGATAAGGCCAGCCTTGCGGTCTGGATCATTCTCCGCAAGCATATTGCCAACCAGCGTACCAAGTGCCTTATTAGTGTGGAACTCATTCATCATGCGTCGCCATGCGCCCTGGGGCACCATCGCCCTGGCAACGGCCTCGGTATCCTTAGTGTTCCCTTTTCCATTCCGGTCCAGAATTTTGATGATCTCGTCGCACTCCGCATCCGATATGAGGCCAGTGTCGCCAGACATTACGCGCTCGTGCCAAAACTTATGAAAACGCTGGCTTAAATCTTTCCAGACCTGATCCATTTCCTCCGTATCGTATTTGGCGCGAAACGGTCCAATCAAGGCAATAATTTCCTGGGGCGCACTCATGATTTTTCTCCGGATTCACTAGCACTGAGATCAGTCGCAATCTCCCGAAACTGTTCCAGCGCAGCCTCCAAATCCTCAACAATCTCCGCCGCGATCACTTCCGGCGCGGGCAGGTTGTCGGAGTCGGATAGCGATTCGTCTCGCAGCCAGAAGATATCCAGGCTGGCCTTGTCGCGCGCGATGAGTTCATCGTAGCTGTAAGCGCGCCAGCGGCCATCGGGGTTTTGTTCCGACCATGTCGGCTTGCGGTCATGCCGGTTTTCCGGGTGGTAGCTCTGCACGAACTCGTCCAGATCCTCCCGTTTCAGCGGATCG
Source organism: Betaproteobacteria bacterium (assembly GCA_024641855.1). Taxonomy (GTDB): domain Bacteria; phylum Pseudomonadota; class Gammaproteobacteria; order Burkholderiales; family Thiobacteraceae; genus RBG-16-58-11. Next base: position 4,265 of record JAHECG010000072.1, read on the forward strand.
GTCTTGAGCGTGAAGTGCATGTTGGTGCGCAGGTCGTAGATCCACAGCTTGCGGGTCCACGGGGTTTCGGCGGCGGGCTTCTTGTCGAAGAACAGCACATTCGCCTTCACGCCCTGGGCGTAGAACAGGCCGGTGGGCAGGCGCAGCAGGGTGTGGACGTCGCAGTCGTGCAATAGCTTTCTGCGGATCGTCTCGCCTGCTCCGCCTTCGAACAGCACGTTGTCTGGCAGTACCAGGGCGGCGCGGCCGTTCTGCGCCAGCAGCGTCTTCACGTGCTGGACGAAGTTGAGCTGCTTGTTCGAGGTGGTGGCCCAGAAGTCGTCGCGCTCGACGGTGTCGCGCTCCTTGCTGACCTTGCCTTCCTCGCCCACGATAGTGGTGCTGCTCTTCTTGCCGAAGGGCGGATTGGTCAGGATCACCTCGAAGCGCTCGCCGGGGTCGGCGGCCAGCGAATCGCCCACCGCAATCGGCTCGAACTCCTGGCTGCCGATGCCGTGCAGCAGCATGTTCATCGCGCACAGCCGCGCCGTGGCCTGCACCAGCTCCCAGCCCTTGAAGCTTTCGCCGCGCAGTTTCTTCTTCTCCGCCGACGTCATGTTGGGGTAGTGCTTCACCACATAGTCGTGCGCCGCCAGCAGAAAGCCGCCGGTGCCGCAGGCCGGGTCGGAGATGGTCTCGCCCGGCCTGGGCGCCATGGCGTCGACAATCGCCTGGATCAGCGGGCGCGGCGTGAAATACTGGCCCGCGCCGGACTTGGTGTCCTGCGCGTTCTTCTCCAGCAGGCCCTCGTAGGCGTCGCCCTTCACGTCGGCGCTCATCGACACCCAGGTTTCCTTGTCGATCAGGTCCACAATCAGCCGCCGCAGCTTGGCCGGGTCCTGAAACTTGTTCTGCGACTTGTTGAAGATCAGGCCGAGCAGGCCTTTCTGCTTGCCCAGTTCCTCCAGCGTGTGGCGGTAGTGGTCAAACAACTCGTCGCCGTCCTTCTTCACCAGGCTGGGCCAGTCATAGCCGGCCGGCACCGGGCTCTGCTGGTTGTATGGCGCTTTGGTGCGCTCGTCGGCCATTTTGAGAAACAGCAGATAGGTGAGCTGCTCGACGTAGTCGCCATAGCTCATGCCGTCGTCGCGCAGGACGTTGCAGTAGTTCCAAAGTTTTTGGACGATGCTTGCTGTATTCATAATTTTCTAGTTTCAACCTATCCGTTACTGCGTTATATTCGCAACAGAGGCAAGTAAAGCCTGTTACGTGCCCGAGGCGCTCCCATCCAGGCGTTGGCATGAGCCCCGGGGCCAATCGGCGTAACAGGGTTTACCTCTTCCCTCTGCTATAATTTATACATGAAACAAAAACCTCTCATCGAGACCAATCGCTATCTGCGCGACCCGGCAAAATTCCGGAAAGCGCTGATCAAGAGCATCGCCAGCTCCACGGCCATCGAGACCGGTGCGCCAGTTGAATCGGTTGCGCGCATGCTGGAAGACCGTTCCAAACCCGAAACACTCACGACGACGCCAGGCTCCGCTCGATAATCTCGGCGAATAGCCGTTCCATCGGCTGATAGTCCCTATCCAAACCAGACTGCACCGCCGCGAAATACGCCGACTTCTTTTCCTCGGCGATCACACTAAAATCCAGCAAAGGCAGCCCCGCTTGCAGCGCCATCAGGATTGAAACAATACGCGCCGTGCGGCCGTTCCCCTCGCGGAACGGATGAATCAGCACCAGCTCCGCATGCGTCTCCGCCAGAGCGTGTACGACGTCTGCTCGGTCATTGAAATTGCACGGCGTATACCGCGCCAACACGGCCTTATCAAATTCGACCATCAGTGCCGGTACTCGAGCGGCAGCCGCAAATGGAAAGTCGCCCTTGCTGATGTTCACCTGCCGATAAGCACCAGCCCATTCGTAAATCGCACCAAGCCAACTCTTATGGATCTTGCAAATATCTGCTGCGGTGAACCGATGCGCCTCATCGTAGTTACCGACAAGCTCCAGCACCGCCTGCTCCAGGGCACGCGCCTCGGCGTCGTCCATTGCCTGTGGCGATGTGATACCGAGCCGATTCTTGAGAACCTGGTCGTTCGAGCCGGGTTCGAACTGGGCCTCGGTTAAACCGGAAACGTCGTAGCGGTCGTCTTTTTTCATGCGTTCACCTCATGCCGTCGTCGCGCAGGACGTTGCAGTAGTTCCAGAGTGTTTGAACGATATTTGAAGTGTTCATCGGTTAACCTGTTTTTCGCCGTTCCAGCGTATTTTTTGCCACGGTATAGCAATGCAAACTGCTAGGCGTAAATTCCACCTCCACACCGGCCATGACCTTTATTCCAGACTTCGTCAGCGTTGTCACCAAGGGGATTCGGCTTAACGCATTTTTCTTAGCAAAATCGAGCAGCCCTTTAATTTGCTTAGGGTCATCGAAGGGGCGATCCGACCACTTCACCTCTACTGCAAAGCGGGGCCGCTGCTGTGGATCCAGGCTCACCAAATCCACCTCGCCACTCTTCCACCGCGCGTAAAAAAGCGAGTCCACAAAAGTTGCATTGTGCAGCCACTGGCTGAACACAGCCGTCTCCACCAAATGCCCCATGGCCTCATGATTTTCATCCACCGGACCGAATAGCGCGGCGCGCATGGTGGGGTTGGTCAGATACACTTTGAAAGTCGTTGCACGTTTAAAATGTGCGGCATCCTGATCAATACGCCGCACGCGCCGAATCAAAAATGCGGCTTCAAGATATTCCAGGTACTTCACCAACGTATTCTTTGCGACATGCGAAGTCTGGGATAAATCTTCCAGACTCAACTCCTGCCCGGTGTTATACGCCAGTGTATTGAATAAGCTGTTCAACTCCTGAATATCGCTGATGCCGTAAAGAATCGGCAAATCCCGCAGCAGCACCTTGTCGATAATGTCACTCTTGATATAGCGGCGCGGGTTTTGCCGAACCAGCGCGGAAAACACCGCTTCCGGGTAACCCCCAAAATTCAGATAGTCGATAAAAGCATCGTTCAGCCCATGCAAGTCATCCGCGATATAGCGCAATGACCCGCGCTCTTCTCCCGCCTCGCGAATCAACTCCGCCTCGCGCCCGATAAAACGCAAATATTCAGCAAACGTCAGCGGCGGCAAAACAAACTCAGTAAAGCGCCCCGCGCCGGACTCAACACTTTTAGCTTTGAGCGCCGCAGCCGCAGAACCGGTAGCAACAAACCGAATACCGCGAAAAGTATCCACCAAAGACTTTAGGTGAACCTCCCAATTTTTGAGGTACTGAATTTCATCAAAAAACACATATAGCCGCGTCCCCTCCGGCCGATGAAACAGCTTCTGAAAGCGGTTCACCACCCCCTCCAGCGAAAGCCCGGTGTATAGCGGCGTCTCCAATGAAACGTAAAGGACATCCCGGCCGCTCACCTCATACTGATCCAAAAGATCTTGGATGGTGTGATACACCAAGATCGTCTTGCCGACCCGGCGCGGCCCAAGCAGCACCACCGCCCGGTTCACCTCCGTTTGACGAACCAGCCGCGAAAAATCGACCAAATAAGCCCGCCGTGGAAAAGCCTGGTGATCTGACTCGATCCCGCTCCCTGCTTGCCACCACGGGTTATCCAGACGCAACCGCTCTTCTACTTCTTTATCAGATACTTGCAACATAAAAAAGGTCCAGGATCAGTGATGTGATGCAAAAGTGTATCAAATAAGATCAACATTGTGATCTTAGTTTGACTTATTGCAAATATTTATTATTAATCTTATGGTTATATTGGTGTTGATTCGTAATACGGTGGCTATTTGCATGTGGCGAACGGGGCAAATAAGGCTGTTCGTAACAATAAAACGGTTGATTTTGGATGGCCCAAGTCCTATATTGCACCCCTGACGGGTAATTCCTGTTACGTGCCTCGGACGTTCCCTTCCATCGGTTGGCTAGAGTCCTTGGATCATCGGCGTAATAGGGTCCGTCTTTTTTATTGCGTGTCTCTCAAATATTCCGTTTCAAAAGCAATCCGCGCACGGTATTCCTGATACCAGTCAAGGTCGCCACGCTCGTACTTACGAAACACCCCCCAACAGAAAAGATCGACCGCTTGCAACCCGGCATTCGCATGCGAATGCTCGTGATAAATATTGAGCGGCACATCCAATGGCAATAGCGCATCGAGCTGATTAGCCAGGTATTGGTTGAAGTCCGCGATTTCGTCTTTATTCTTGCACCGATCAACTACCAGCGTCACCGCATTACCCGCGTTTGCTAAATCAACCTTTTCCAGCAAAAACCGCGAGACGTAGTTATAGAGTTTCTTCTTGCCTTGCTTGGTCTGCAAATGCTCATAGACCCGCTCCTTATTCACCACCACGGTATAGATTCGCCAATGATGTTTGGGCGAGTGGCGATAAAAATATTGTTTTATCGCTAGCGTCGTTCCTGTTCCCTTCAACTCGTGAACGACTTGGCTGCCTTTCTTACCGTGGTTCAACTTATTCTTAAGCGTACGCCGTACCGCCGTGCGAAATTCTCGAGTCACTGCACCGGATGCGCACACCAACAGGGTGATCACGAACTTACGGGAAGGGTGCTTCGTTTGAAAATCAAACCCGAGGTCACCGGACTCGTCCAGATAGATGATCAAATCTGCTTACCTCGTTGCCGGTCGGCCATCTTCAGGAACAGCAGAGAGGTGAGCTGCTCGACATAGTCGCCGTAGCGAATGCTTGCGACGCGGAGCGCGGAGCAGGGGCCCCGCTTTGCGGGGATGCGACCGTGGAGAGGATGCCAGCGGGTCATCGTACCCCCGTAACAAACGGCGCAATGGTTTGCACTCGGATTGATGCTGGATGAAAGCAAGGACCCGCGTCGAGTAGATCGTTGCAGTAGTTCCAGAGTTTTGGGCGACGGGGGTTGAATTCATTGGGCGCATATGCAAGAAAATCGTCTGTGTACGCCCTGCTATGTAGTTTCATCGTCCGCATTGAGTTTCCAGCGCTTTAGCTCATCAGCCGTAGGAACTTCAAATGAGCTCTCCGTCAAAATGATATCGATAACTTTTGAGTTATGAAAACGTCCATCACTTTTAACCGTTGATTTCCACGATGTGTCGAAACCTAGGAGGAGTAATTTCTGCTGAGGGTAAATCGCCCTGGAGATCAGGCCGGTTGCAACATTTTCCGCTGTGAACAGCCGCGCCACTGTTACTCTACTGACCCAATGAAATTCCCGTTGATCTACTAACTCTTTAAACTGCGTAGAATTTATCCACCATCTTTCTACAATCGATGACCAGTCATTTGGATTGGGACTTAGAACCGTTCTCAGCCCTTTTGGTGCTGCTTTCTCAGGATGACTAAGCTCGTCGGCAAATTTATCCTTTATAGATTTGCTAATATCCTCCTTGAAATAGAGGCAGTTCGCATCGTTTGCACTAAAAAATTTGCTGCGAGCTCTCGCTTGGATAGCGCGCACAAATTTGTTTGTCAGTTGTTCCCGGGTTAGTTTTAGATATGACTCAAAGTCAGGCACTGACTCAAAAAACAAACAGTTCTTTCGGTGTTTTAGGCGATCTGCTGCTGTTGTTCTTAGCAAATAATCATTACATAAAAATACAACGTTATTGTTAGCATCTACATTTTTCGAAATATCGGCCAAGGTCTCCAATATCAGTGAATCTCGGAATCCTTTTTCCATCTCTGGATTCTTACTGTCCAAAGTAAATGGAGGTAATCTCCACACAGCATTTTCTACCAGACCTGCCCAGTTAATTTCGCTAAGCGGTGTCTTCATAATGGAACCCCCCTTACCCTTAAGCCATTTCATCAATTTATCGTGTACTTGGCTTTTTAACTTAGCGTTGGTGACCTTGTGCCCGTGTATAGTTTCTGTGATCGCAGAAACCTCCTTAATTAGATCTGTAATCTTCTCAAGAGTTTTCGTCGCAGAGGTAGTCTGCTGGAACCATAGTTCTCCGAATACAACTTCCGGTACAACCAGTCGCAGCGGCATAGTCGACGAGTATGACTCCCAGAACGAATCGAAATCTGGGGAAACGGGAAATGATTTGTCCTTGTACCAAAGAATATTTGTGTCCACGACAAGGATGTGCTCTGACGGTGTTTCACGTGCAATGCGGCTCATGTTATTGACACACCTTTTTGTCGATCGGAGTCAGGTTGTTAGGGTGGTCCGTTGAAAGCATTTTCACCAATATGGAATTCCGCAATCGTTCAGCTCGATTAAGAATTGCAGTGACTTGGGCCTCGGTTTCGCCCAGGATGGATAGGCGACGGTCACCTTCGGCGACGATGCGGGATTGCTCAGAAAGTGGAGGTAACGCAACTGGTAATGTACGTACTTGTTCAAGGCTAAGCCCCGGTTTCCCAGCTCCATAAGCCCATGACTCAAGTACCTTGCGTCCATTCGAGGGCGACACAATCCAATTAAAAACAAATGACGCAATATCGGGCTGACTCAGCTTCAACAAAGCAACATGCTGACTCACAAATGCCACCTCATCCAGTGATGGCACCAGGGCTGATTTGGTTACGTTCGCGCCGGTGATGGTGATCAAGATGTCTTGGGACGAGACACCGCTTCGAATACCTTCCGCATCAGCAGGAATGGTCACACGTGCTACTCCTTGGACATTAAGACTGTCCGTCTTGATGTCCTGAGCCCTAATGAAGAGCACGCCATCATCTGAATAGTAGTCACCCCAGCCACGAGACCCACTGGTAACAAGCCAAGTTAGTTGCTCAATCGTTGCCCAGACCCACCCCTCCGGCGATTCGGGCAGCTCGGTGGTGTCTAGCACGGTGGGTTCTTTGTATTTGCCCTTGCCTTTCCACTGGCTGCGGCGGGTTTCGAGGATGCGTTGCAGGAGTTGGGCGCCGGTCTCAAAGCTGCGGCCTTCACGGCGGGCGAGTTCGGCTTCGGTTTCGACGAGGCGGCCTTCGACGGCGGCTTTGAGGACGGCGGCTTTGTACCGCTTGAGGTTGGCCTTGACGCGCTTGAGGTTGGCGACGGCTTCGTCGATGCGGGAAAATTGTTTTTCGATTTCCGCGACAACTCCTGCTTGCATTTCCCTTGGTGCAACCGGAATCGGCAACTTTCGTATCATGCCGAGATTCACGCGTGGGCGAGTTGTACCTTTCGTATGTTTCTCGAACTGCCGCGCGACTAACGGCGAATTGATTGCGTACGTCAAATACCGCCGGTCAACTTTGTTTTCCGCTGGCCGAACACGCACCAAATCTGCAACGATTACGCCATGCTCAATGGAAGTCGGAGCAATACACGCTTCACCTAGCGGATCACCTAGTTTGGTAATAAGTATGTCGCCGGACTTAAAGGTGTGGCGCGCGAGTTCCTCTGCTTTTTGCCTTGTTACGTATTTGATGTTCTTGTGGACGAATGCATTTCTATCCACATTTTGAAGACGTGCGATGGGGATGCCTTCTTCTACATATTCTGATGCCTTCAAGTTCGAGCCAAACGGGCCATCGACAATATCTTGTTTCGGCAAGTCCATAAGGTCTTCCAGCGGCATCCATTTCCAGCCATCGGGAAGAGACTCTGGGATGTCGAACTCGAATTCTGTCTTGCTCATGCCGCCAAGCTCTCGTTCAGTTGGTCAATGAGCGTATTCAGTTCATCGCCAAATAGCTGATACACCTTACCCAAGCCGCCTTTTTGATTGAATGGCACAAGCTCGAAGTCATCCGGCACGATTTGCAGCTCTGCTGCAATGTGATCGCGAATCTTCTCAAGCCACCACATTTGCTCTTCATTGAATTTCTTGCCCGCGCTTTCCTGCCCTGCCAGCCATGCCTTGAAGTTGGCGTTGACGCGTTCGGGGAACGGTACGAGTTCGTTGTCCTGATGGATGGCGAAGCGCACCAGCGAGACGAGGTCGGTGAGGATGCGTTTGCCGCTGGCGCCTTTGACCTTGCTGGCTTCCAGCGCGGCGTAGGCTTGCCAGAGCTGGGATTCGTTCCACAGGTAGGGGGGCTTTTCGATGGCGTCGGCGAGTTCCTTGACTGCTTCGAAGGTGAGGCGCTGCTTGTAGGGTTTGCTGTAGAGGATTTGCAGGGCGGTGATTTCGTCTTTGTGGTCGGCGATGAATTGCTCGAAGGATTGCACCAGGCCACGGGCGCGGTCGAGTGCGGCCTGGCTGAAGCCGGCTTCGATGACTTGGTCCTGGCTGACGTGGTCGATGGTGATTTCGTTTTTGGCTTTGATGTCGAGGATGAGCTGGCGCAGCGCGGGGTCGCAGAGGGGTTTGGATGCCTTAATGCGTTCTTGCGCAGAGGCGCCCTCTCCCCCGGCCCCTCTCCCGCTTGCGGGAGAGGGGAGGATTACGGCGTCGGGGTTGAGGGATTGGACTAGCTGGTGGGCGAGGTCTTTTAGGCCGAGGCCGCCGCTGGCGACGCGAATCTTGGCGTCGTCCTCCGCGCTGATGCGGCGTTCCATTCTGGCCAGGCGGCCGGCGATGCTGGTGATGACGTCGTCTTCGGTGTTGCCGAAGGCGACGGCTTGCAGCAGGCGCTCGAAGCTGACGCTGGGCTTTTTCTCCATGGGGCGGGCGTCGGTTTTGTCCTGCTCGCACACGCCGACGGCGTCGATAATGACGAAGTGGTCCTTGGCTTTGGCGTCCGGGGTGACGGCCCGCAGATCGTCGGGCTTGATGACGCGCACGCCGCGGCCTTTCATCTGCTCGAAGAAGCCGCGCGATTTGACGGCGCGCATGAAGAAGACGATTTCCACCGGCTTGATGTCGGTGCCGGTGGCGATCATGTCGACGGTGACGGCGACGCGAGGGTGGTAGCTGTTGCGGAAGGCGGAGATGAGTTCCTTGGGCGTGGCGCCGGTGGTGCGGTAGGTGATCTTCTGGGCGAATTCGTTGCCCTTGCCGAATTCCTCGCGCAGGATTTCGACGATGTTTTCGGCGTGGTTGTCGTCTTTGGCGAAGATGAGCGTCTTCGGCACTTCAGTGCGGCTGGGGAAGATTTCGCTGAACAGCTTGTCGCGGAAGGTGCGCACGATAGTGCGGATCTGGTCGGGCGTGACGACGTCGCGGTCGAGCTGGTTGGGGTCGTAGGCGAAGTCGTCGTCGAGTTCTTCCCAGCGGGTCTTGCGGGTTTCGCGCTCGCGCTTTTCGACGTAGTAGCCGGCTTCAACCTTGCTGCCCGCCTCGGTGATGGCGGTCTTGATGCGGTAGACGTCGTAGTTGACGTTGACGCCGTCGGCCACGGCCATTTCGTGGTTGTATTCCATCACCAGGTTCTGATGGAAGAAGCCGAAGGTCTGCTTGCTGGGTGTGGCGGTGAGGCCGATGAGGGAGGCGTCGAAGTATTCCAGCACCTGCGCCCACAGGTTGTAGATGGAGCGGTGGGCTTCGTCGGTGACGATGATGTCGAAGCTCTCAATGGGGATGCTGGGGTTGTATTCAATCGGGTCCTGTTTCTTGAACAGGCTGCCAAGCTGCTCAACCGATTCATCTTCCAGGTCGGCCGGCAGGTCGCGGCCCTTGAGCATGGAGTACATGCGCTGGAGGGTGCAGATGCAGACGCGGGCGGTGGTGTCGATCTGGTTGCCCTGCAGGCGCTGGACGATGTATTCCTCACTGAACTTGAAGTTGTTGTAGGGCGAGACGTATTGCTGGAATTCCTTGAGCGTCTGGTCGGCGAGGTTGCCGCGGTCGACCAGGAACAAAATGCGCCGCGCCCCGGCGAACTTGATCAGCCGGTAGATGAAGGAAATCGAGGTGAAGGTCTTGCCCGAGCCGGTGGCCATCTGGATCAGGGCGCGCGGGCGGTTTTCTTTCAGGGATTGTTCGAGGTTGTGGATGGCGGTGATCTGGGCGGGCCAGAGGCCTTCTTCCTTGAGCGGCGGCATGGCTTGCAGCAGCGAGAGAAAAGTTGCGCTGGTTTGTGCGGCTTTCTTTTCCTCTACGCTGGCAGCATCGCCAAAGGCCAACCATTCCGCAAATAGCTTGGGTTGGTGAAAAGCAAATACAGGGCGCGAACGCGGGGCCGGGTCTAGGCCATTGGTGAAGCGGGTTTCCACGCCGGTGGATTGATAAGCAAACGGCAGCGGGTTGCTCCAGCGCGGTAGACCTGCGGGCAGGCCTTTGGTGTATTTGTCAGACTGGGTTTCAACGCCGGTGAGGGTGACGCCTTCTTTCTTGGCCTCGATCACGCCAGCGGCTTTGCTATCCACATACAGCAGGTAGTCGGCGAAGCCGTGGCCGGGGAGCGGGAATTCACGGATGGCCACGCCACGGGCGGCGTGGATGTTGGCTTTATCGGCGTCGCAGACGTGCCAACCCGCTGCGCTGAGCAGCGCGTCGATTTTTTCTCTGGCTTGTTGTTCTGGCTGGGGAGACACAACTATACGCCTTGCCTTGTTTTTTGTTGTACTTAGCGAACCCCATCGTACCACAGCAGCGCCCTGCCCTCAGCCTTAGGATGGCTTGTTGTTTGCTATGATTACGCTGGTTCAAGGCGCACCGGAAAACCTACCCAGCCCAGGAGCATTCCATTTGCGATCACCCCTGAAACGCCATGACCTGGCCATTTGCACTTACGGCTGTGCTGATTCTCACTTGTGGCTGGGGGATGCAAAAGTATGCGCCGGAAACAATTTGACTCTAAACCTAGCTA
>JAHECG010000142.1 GCA_024641855.1 Betaproteobacteria bacterium
AAACCGAAGAAGAAGCGCGCGAAGGTGAAGCCAAAGAATCAGTGGCGGTCGTACCGCTCGCCATGCCGCTACTCGCGGGGCCGGGGGCGATCAGCACCGTGATTCTGTACGCGCATAAAAATCCGGGGGCCAGCCACTATCTAGCCATGTCGGTGGATATATTCATTGTCGGTTTTCTGCTGTGGGCGGTGTTTAAATTGGTGCCGTGGATTTCGCGCCACGTGAGCCAAACCGGTATCAATATTTTTACGCGCATCATGGGGCTGATCCTGGCGGCGATTGCGATTGAATTTATTGCGTCTGGTTTAAGAGGGTTGTTTCCCGCGCTGGGTTAATTTTTTTCTAACGTCGGCATTCTCTCCTTGGTTGCCGGCTGGAAGCCGGCGCTACATCCCCTGGACCTCGACGCTACGCAAGGACTAACTCCCTGTAGCGCCGGCATCCTTGCCGGCAACAACGGCAGATTGCAAGAATAATGACGTCAATGAATACACTCACACCCCAAGGCATTCTCGACTTCTGGTACGCGCCCGAGATGCGCAAGAAATGGTTCGCCTCAACACCGCAACTGGATGCGGAAATCAAACAGCGATTTGAACCCATTTGGGAAACGGCACAACATGGCGCACTCGATCACTGGCGCGACAACCCCGCAGGCTGTCTTGCCTTAGCGATTATTCTCGATCAACTCCCGCTAAATATGTTTCGAGGATCGGCCAAGAGTTTTTCCACTGAACAACAAGCGATCGTTGTAGCCAAACAGGCGATTGCGCAGGGCTTCGATCAACAGCTTGCAACAACGCAAATCGCATTTTTGTACATGCCGCTGATGCACAGCGAAAACTTGGCGGATCAAGATTTATCCGTTGCGCTATTCGCTGCCGCAGGCTTGGCAAACAACCTACGTTTTGCCCAACATCACCGCGACATCGTGCGCCGCTTCGGTCGCTTTCCGCATCGCAACGTAATTCTTGGACGCCGCAGCAGCGCCGAAGAGTTGGCTTATCTGGCATCCAAAGACGCCTTTCAGGGGTCATGAATTATGCAAAATGCATGCAACCCATAAACACCTGCATATACACAAATGAGCTAAATCCGCACCCATCCCCTGCAATACCCTTAAATTTATTGTGGAATTCTTTTCCCGACTCGGTTATAAGGTTAAATGCCACTGAGTTATAGCGGCATCTCCAAGCACCCAGCGAATAAAAAACGATCTAAGGGGGAACGGGTGGATACAGTGAATAATGATGATGAGAAAAGTCTTGGCACCGAATGGGCGCCTTTGGATTTCCGCCAAGTCAACGACACGTTTAACCGCTTCCTACGCATCACCGATGCAGATACCGCCATACTCAAACAACACCAAGCATTACTGCTACGCGATGGCGAACGCTTCGCCGAAACCTTCTACGATTACCTATTTCATTTCCCTGCAACGGCTCGGGTGCTGAGGGAGTATCAAGCGGCTGGCGGTAAAATCGATCATCTCATCCAGAAACAACTGTCCCATTTACAATCCTTCCTCAGCGGAAACTACGATGCCGACTCTGCGGCCGATTTGACTAAGATTGGTCACATCCACCAGCAACACGGCATCGAGCCGGTCTGGTTCATGGGTGCTTATCGATTGTATCTGGACTACTTGCACGATGTCGTTGCCGGAAGCTCTGCACTTTCCAACGAGGAAGGTCAGCGCCTGGAGCAAGCGATCCAGAAGTTTCTATTCCGCGACATGGGCATGATGCTGGAGGGTTATTGGGATGCCGCGCTATCACAAATTCAAACAGAAAAAAATAAAGTCACACTACTCCAGGATCAAATCACCGGCCTGCTAGGCAATATTCCGCAGATCCTATGGTCGGTGGACGTGCGCACGAATACGCCGCTGTATGTCAGCCCTTCCACGCGCAACATTTGCAGCCTGGATGTACAAATGCCGATTCCTTGTCTTGCTTGGACCCATCCCGATGACCAAGAACTCGTCAAAGCCGCTTGGCACGAAGCACTGCAAGGTAAACGCGTTGACGTAGAAAGTCGAGTACAGGAGCCGGGGCAAGATCCGCGCTGGTTCCGCCGCGTATTTCACCCCTATCTGGATCAAACCGGCAAGGTCGTCCGTATCGACGGACTCATGGACGAAACCACCAAATGGAAAAACGTTATTTCCCGGTTGCATGTGCTCGCTACTACCGACAGTCTCACCGGTCTGCCAAATCGCGCGCTGCTGTATGACCGCCTATCGCAGACCATCGCAACTGCACGCCGCGACAGTGGGAAGCAGGTGGCCTTGATGTTGATGGACTTGGATCACTTCAAGGAAATCAACGACACCTTAGGGCACCCGGCGGGCGACGAAGTGTTGCGCCAAGTGGCGGAACGCTTAACGCCGCTGTTGCGCGAATCGGATACGCTGGCACGGCTCGGCGGCGACGAATTCGCGGTGATCCTGCCGGATTCTCCGAACGGGCTGGCAGCGGCAGAAAAAGTTTCCGACTCCATTACAGCCGCTTTCTCCCGCCCTTTTCAATACGAAGGCCGAGACCTGTATCTGGGCGCAGGGATCGGTATCGCCGTGTTCCCGCAACACGGGGAAGATGTGGATACGCTCATGAGCCGCGCCGATCTAGCGATGTATAGCTCCAAGCACAAAGGCATCGGCTCGGTCGTTTACCAACCCCAAAACAGCGATAGCGGCGCGCATCGATTCCATTTGACCAATGAACTGCGCCGCGCACTCGACCGCGATGAATTTCTCCTGCACTACCAGCCCAAGATCGGCTTGCGAAGCGGCCATGCCTACGGTGTCGAAGCGCTCATCCGCTGGCAGCATCCGGAGCGCGGCTTACTGCTGCCGGATCAGTTCATCTCACTCGCCGAACGCTCGGGATTGATTCAACCTATCACCGATTGGTTGATTGAAACACTGGCCGCACAGTGTTGCAAATGGAGGAAAGGCGGCAACGATTTAAGCATAGCGCTGAACGTCTCCACCACCTCCTTCCAAAACCCCAAGCTGCTGCAACGCTTGCACGACACCTTGACGAGCGGGCCGCTGCAAGGGCGCGACGGGTGGATGGAAATCGAAATTACCGAGAACACACTCATGGCCGATATTGAGCACGGCTCGCACGTGCTGCGCCAACTCCGGGATTTGGGCGTGACCGTCGCCATCGACGATTTCGGTACTGGCTATTCCTCATTGTCTTACTTGAAGCGGCTACCAATCCAGTCGATCAAAATCGACAAATCATTTGTACTCAATATGGCCCATGACACCAGCGACGCCGCCATCGTGCGCTCCACCATCGAACTGGCGCATAACTTGGGCTACGACGTCGTTGCCGAAGGGGTGGAAAATCGCGACACGCTCGACCTGCTCACACAAATGGGTTGCGACAGCGCGCAAGGATATTTCATGGGGTATCCAATTTCAGCCAGCGATATCACGCACTGGATGGCAGAATCGCCTTGGTCGCCTTCCCGCTGCTAAATCAATAGGCCTAAACAATCAACACAGCCTGAACTATCGCGGTTGCCAAACCCGGTGGAGATTCAGTTTGCAAGCGGCCGGTAAACGCTCATCGTTCGAGCACTGTCGGCATGTGATCGTCGCGGCGCGAAGGGCTGAGCGTGGAAGCTCTTGCGAAAGCCACTACAAACTTTTTAATTAGGCCGCAAGAGGTGATGAATAATTGTAGATTTTCTAAACCCACCCTCTATTTAAATCTAGTATTTATGGAATAGCGTGTGCCATGTAAGATAGGCAAATTAATCCTAAACAGCGTGAGCACATGCCATTCAATTCTTTAGAAATTTGCGCGGGGGCGGGCGGCCAAGCACTTGGCCTCGAGCAAGCGGGTTTTGAACATGTTAGCCTGGTTGAAATCGAAGCACCGGCATGTCAAACACTCCGAATCAATA
>JAHECG010000012.1 GCA_024641855.1 Betaproteobacteria bacterium
GCGATGGCGATGCGTTGACGCTGCCCGCCGGAAAGTTTAACGCCATTTTCGCCGACCATGGTTTGCAATCCTTGCGGCATGTCACGAATAAACTCCATGGCGTGCGCCGCCTCCGCCGCCGCCAAAATTTCTTCACTGCTGGCTTGCGCCTTGCGACCATAGGCGATATTGGCTGCGATGGTGTCGTTGAACAGCACTACGTCTTGGCTGACAAAGGCGATGTTGTCGCGCAGTCTCGCGAGCTTGATGTCCATCAAATTATGCCCATCAAGCAGAATCGCGCCCTGCGTGGGGTGGTAAAAGCGCGGGATGAGATTGACCAGCGAAGTCTTGCCGCTCCCGGATTGACCCACCAGCGCCACCGATTCGCCTGGGGCTATGGTTAGCGACAAGTCTTGTAGCGCAGGTCGGCCATCCGACTCATATTGCAAAGTCACATTGCACAATTCAATGCGACCGCTGGCGTGGGCCAGTTCAATGTGCCCTTGATCCATTTCCGAGTCGTGATCTAATAACTCGAACACCACTTCGGCAGCAGCCAAGCCGCGCTGTAGCGCTTCGTTGATGCTGGTGAGACGCTTGATCGGTGCGAGCAGCATGAGCATCGCGGTAATGAAGGATACAAAACCGCCTACCGTGATGAGGTTGCCCGATGATTCCAAGGTGGCAAAGTAGATGATGGATGCCAAAGCGATGGCAGCGATACCTTGTACCAACGGAACATGTAGCGAGGCGGCGACGTTTTGCTTGATGCTAAAACGGCGCAAGCGGTTGTTGGCTTCATCGAAGCGCCGCGCTTCATAGGCTTCGCCACCAAACACTTTTACGACTTTATGACCGGTCAACGCTTCTTCGAGCACATGCGTGACATCTCCCATGGCATGTTGCGAACTATGGCTCATTTGACGCAGGCGTTTGCTGAATATGCGCACCGTTAGCGCGACCAGCGGCGTGACGACTAGTGCAATCAGGCTCAATTTCCAATTCAGATAAAACATCCATCCGAGCAAACCCACAACGGTGAAGCTATCTCGCACCAACACGGTAACAACGTTGGTGCCAGCGGCGGTAACTTGAGTGACATTGAATGCAATATTGGCGATCACGGCGCCGGAAGAAACGTTGTCGTAATACGGTGTGGGCAGGCTGATTAGCTTGTGAAACATTTGATTGCGCAAATCCATGACGAGTTTGGTGGCGACCCAGTTCGTGGCATAACTGCTGGCAAAGGTGAAAGTACCGCGCACCAAGAACAATAAAATGAGCAGCAGCGGAATTAAATTGATCAAATGCCGGTCGCGATTCACGAAGCTGCCATCCAGCATTGGTTTGAGCAGGGCGGGTAGTGCGGGTTCGGTGGCCGCTACCACGATGGTGCAGAAAATGGATGCAGCAAACATGCGCCAATACGGCAACACATAGCGTAGCAGGCGCAAATAAAGATCTTTGCTGCTCATTCGAGAGGCGACTTTACTATCCTGCGGACTATCCATTTCGGCGCACTTCCATTTGATTGTGCAAGGAAAACTTCGAATTATACGCGATATCGCCCGCCCCTCGGTTTGCACGGTTTTACCTTAATCTGGAAGATTAAGCGATCCATCAGAAAGCCGGTATGGAGCCATCCCGGAGGGCGGGAATCACGATATTTACTATGCTTTCAACTATGTATTTGACACTTTTGCAGCGGAACTGCATAATTAACGGTTTCGCTGGAGGGGTGCCCGAGTGGCTAAAGGGGGCAGACTGTAAATCTGTTGGCTTACGCCTACGCTGGTTCGAATCCAGCCTCCTCCACCAAGATTTAGGCCTTGGCATGCAGTAACAGGATGGCGCCGGCCATAGCAGTACGCGGGTGTAGCTTAATGGTAGAGCTGAAGCCTTCCAAGCTTAAGACGAGGGTTCGATTCCCTTCACCCGCTCCAGAAATTTAGGGTGTGTGGGATTTTTATAGAGTTTTGCCCATGTAGCTCAGTGGTAGAGCACTCCCTTGGTAAGGGAGAGGCCACGTGTTCAATCCACGTCATGGGCACCAAGGCATTATTATTTTAACTTATTGATAAATAAGGATTAAGGATACGATCATGGCAAAAGGCAAATTTGAGCGCACCAAGCCGCATGTGAACGTAGGGACGATTGGTCATGTGGACCATGGTAAGACGACGCTAACGGCGGCGATCACGACCATCTTGTCGAAGAAATTTGGCGGCGAAGCCAAAGCCTACGACCAGATCGACTCCGCACCGGAAGAAAAGGCGCGCGGCATTACGATTAACACCGCGCACGTGGAATATGAGACGGAAGCCCGTCACTACGCCCACGTTGACTGCCCGGGCCATGCTGACTACATCAAGAACATGATTACCGGTGCTGCGCAGATGGACGGCGCCATCCTGGTGGTATCCTCCGCTGACGGCCCAATGCCGCAAACGCGTGAACACATCCTGCTGGCGCGCCAAGTGGGCGTGCCTTACATCATCGTTTACATGAACAAAGCGGACATGGTGGACGATGCTGAGCTGCTGGAACTGGTTGAAATGGAAGTGCGCGAGCTGCTCTCCAAATACGACTTTCCTGGCGACGACACCCCGATTATTGTGGGTTCCGCACTGAAAGCCCTGGAAGGCGACCAGTCCGACATCGGCGAGCCATCCATTCACAAATTAGCAGCTGCATTAGATAGCTACATCCCTGAGCCAAAGCGCGCAGTTGATGGTGCCTTCCTGATGCCAGTAGAAGACGTATTCTCCATCTCCGGTCGCGGCACTGTCGTAACCGGTCGTATCGAGCGCGGCATTGTAAAAGTTGGCGACGAAATTGAAATCGTTGGCCTGAAGGCAACGGTTAAAACCACCTGCACCGGCGTTGAGATGTTCCGCAAATTGCTGGATCAAGGTCAGGCTGGCGACAACGTTGGCGTATTGCTGCGCGGCACCAAGCGTGAAGACGTGGAACGTGGTCAAGTCTTGGCTAAGCCAGGCTCGATCAACCCACACACCAAGTTCACCGCAGAAATCTACGTGTTGAGCAAAGAAGAGGGCGGACGTCATACCCCGTTCTTCAACGGCTACCGTCCCCAGTTCTACTTCCGTACCACCGACGTAACCGGTTCGGTTGAGTTGCCTGCGGGTACTGAAATGGTGATGCCGGGTGACAACGTATCGATCACGGTTTCGCTGATTCAGCCGATCGCGATGGAAGAAGGTTTGCGCTTTGCAATTCGCGAAGGTGGCCGTACTGTTGGCGCCGGCGTGGTCGCAAAGATCGTTGAGTAAAGGGATAACCAGTTATAGGTCAGTAGCTCAATTGGCAGAGCGTCGGTCTCCAAAACCGAAGGTTGGGGGTTCGAGGCCCTCCTGGCCTGCCAGATTTATCGCGGTGTGCGGTGCTGGTGGGCGTATAAAAAAGATAGAGATACAGAGAACACATGGCCGATAAAATTAAACTGATGGTTGCAATCCTGTTGTTGGTTGCGGGGCTGGCGGGTTTCTATGTGCTAGGGGATAAACCTTTAGTGCTGCGTATCCTGATGGTCTTGGGCGGGGTGATTGCTGCGGGCGTAGTCGCGGGGTTGACTCAGTCTGGCCGAGGCTTCATGAAATTTGCCAAGGAATCGGTGGATGAAGCTAAGCGTGTTGTCTGGCCTACGCGCAAAGAAGCGATGCAAACGACCGGTATCGTGTTTGTGTTCGTCGTATTGATGGCTTTGTTTATTTTTGGTGTCGATAGCTTGCTGGCCACCATTGTTAGAACGCTCACGAGTCGGGGTGCATGATGACCAAGCGTTGGTACGTAGTGCATACCTATTCCGGCTTCGAGAAAAGCGTGCAGCGCACCCTGGATGATCGTATCAAGCGCGCGCATTTGGAAGATAAATTCGGGCAGATCTTGGTGCCGGTGGAAGAAGTGGTTGAAATGAAGTCTGGTCAAAAAGCGATCAGCGAACGCAAATTCTTCCCTGGCTATGTGCTGGTTGAGATGGATATGAACGAGGAAACCTGGCACTTGGTTAAGGATGTGCCCAAGGTGACTGGTTTCATCGGGGGGTCGGCAGCGAAGCCAACGCCGATCACCGAAAAAGAAGTGCAGTCCTTGATGCAGCAAATTCAGGAAGGCGTAGAAAAGCCGAAACCGAAAGTGCTGTTCGAGGTGGGCGAGTCGGTGCGCGTTACCGAGGGCCCGTTTACCGATTTCCATGGCAATGTGGAAGAGGTTAACTACGACAAGAGCAAATTGCGCGTGTCGGTATTGATTTTCGGTCGGGCGACGCCGGTGGAGTTGGACTTCGGTCAAGTCGAGAAGTCATAAGATGTAACTCGCGAAGCGAGTCTAAGTCCCTCTCTCCCGCAGGCGGGAGAGAGATAGGAGAGAGGGCAACATTTTGATTTTAGGCGAGCCGGGAGCCTTAAAACGCCGGTAAGAGGAGCGTTAGTAGAACCCGCCGAGTAACAACGAAACGGCAACGAACGCGCGCTACCACTCATTTGAAATTAGGAGCCATTCATGGCAAAGAAAATCGTTGGCTACGTAAAGCTGCAAGTACCCGCAGGTAAGGCTAATCCTAGCCCCCCAATCGGCCCAGCGCTCGGTCAGCGCGGCCTCAACATCATGGAATTCTGTAAGGCCTTCAATGCCCAAACGCAGGGCGTGGAGCCAGGTCTGCCGATTCCCGTAGTGATTACCGCCTACGCAGATAAGAGCTTCACCTTCATTATGAAGACACCGCCTACCACGGTGCTCATCAAGAAGGCGCTCAAGCTCGACAAAGGCAGCCCAAAGCCACATTTGGATAAAGTGGGCAAGCTTACGCGCCAGCAAGCGGAAGACATTGCAAAAATCAAAATGCCTGACCTCACCGCTGGTGATATGGATGCGGCAGTACGCACAGTTGCAGGCAGCGCCCGCAGCATGGGCGTGGTAATGGAGGGTTAATCATGGCGATCTCGAAACGTTTAAAAGCATTATTGGGTAAAGTCGATCGCAATAAGAACTATGCGTTGGACGATGCGTTGAAGCTGGTGAAAGAAACCGCAAGCGCGAAGTTCAACGAGTCTGTCGATGTCGCCATTAACTTGGGTGTGGATGCACGTAAATCCGATCAACTCGTGCGTGGCTCCATCGTGTTGCCAAAAGGTACGGGCAAGACGGTGCGGATTGCTGTGTTTGCACAGGGTGCGGCTGCTGAAGCCGCCAAAGCCGCCGGTGCGGATATCGTGGGATTTGACGATCTTGCGGCACAAGTTAAAGCGGGCAATATGGATTTTGACGTAGCGATTGCGACTCCGGATGCGATGAAAGTGGTCGGCCAATTGGGTCAAATTTTGGGCCCACGCGGTTTGATGCCTAACCCAAAGGTCGGCACTGTGACTCCGAACGTGGCGCAAGCCGTGGCGAATGCCAAAGCCGGTCAGGTGCAGTACCGCACCGACAAGGCGGGTATTGTGCAGTGCACCATTGGCCGCGCTTCTTTCGCCGTAGAAGATTTGAAAACCAATATGTTGGCCCTGGTTGAAGCGCTGAACAAAGCGAAACCTGCTGCCTCTAAAGGCGTGTATTTAAGAAAAGTGTCCGTCTCCAGCACCATGGGAGTCGGTGTGAGGGTTGATCAAGGCTCGCTGGCTGGCTAATTTAGCTGTGCTGCATGCTTTGAAAGTAAGAACTTTGGTCCTGGTCACTTAACTGACTGCCACATCTCCGGCGGTTACCGAGCGCAACTCTGGTAACCGACGGGGATGGGCAGTTAAGTTGGGTGACGGGGGTTATCAAAGACCGTCGGGGTGGAGCTGTTAGGTGAGAGGCGATAGGGGTGAGGCGTAAGCTGAGCCGCGAAGCCGGATCCCAAGGGCAAAACTTAATTAGGTTGAAAGTCTGGTGTGTCGTGCGGTGTGGGGTTTCTCCTCACGCCTATCACCTCACCCCTCACTGCCAACCGCCCAACGCAGATGGCGTATCCGAAGACAGGACGACAGTTTTAAAGCCGTTCTCCTGCCGACAGGTCGCCGACTCGCAGCCGAGTTTTGGCTGCATTCGACGTAAGGAGGTACCGTGGGTCTCAATCTAGAGAAGAAGCAAGAAGTCGTGGCCGAAGTGAGTGCGCAATTGGCACAAGCGCAAGCCATTATTCTTGCGGATTACCGCGGCCTGGAAGCGGTTGATATGACGGTTTTGCGTGCGAAAGCGCGTAATTCCGGCGTGTATTTCCGTGTGCTAAAAAACACTCTGGTGCGGCGCGCTGTTGCGGACACCCCATTTGCTCCGCTTGCGGAACAGATGATTGGTCCGCTGGCGTTTGCAATTTCCGCTGACCCGGTAGCTGCTGCAAAAGTACTCAATGACTTTGCTAAAGGCAATGAACATTTCGTGATCAAAGGCGGTGCCATGCCCAATGTGGTAATGGGACCGAAAGAGGTAGGTAGCTTAGCTAATCTGCCTTCGCGTGATGAATTGCTGGCCAAACTCATGGGTACCATGCAAGCGCCGGTCACGAAATTCGTGCAAACGCTTAATGAAGTGCCAAGCCGGTTTGTTCGCACGCTTGCCGCAGTCCGCGACAAGCAAGAACAGGCTGCTTAAACCAACCGATTCGGAAATTTTTAGGAGAACAAAATGGCTTTATCTAAAGCAGACGTATTGGACGCGATTGGTAGCATGAGCGTTCTTGAGCTGTCCGAGCTCATTAAAGAAATGGAAGAGAAATTTGGTGTATCCGCTGCCGCTGCTGTGGCTGTGGCTGCGGCTCCTGCTGCTGGCGGCGGTTCCGCTGCCGCTGAAGAGCAAACCGAATTCACCGTGATGTTGACCTCCGCTGGCGAGAAGAAAGTGGAAGTCATCAAAGTCGTGCGTGCGATTACCGGTCTGGGCTTGAAAGAAGCTAAAGACCTGGTTGATGGCGCTCCGAAAGCGGTTAAAGAAGGCGTTTCCAAAGCGGATGCTGCTGCAATTGCTAAGCAATTGACGGACGCTGGCGCGACTTGCGAAACCAAGTAAGTCGTTAGTAATACGGTGGGCTGGTGGCCATAAAAAGCCCCCAGCCTTTCCCGCTTTATGGAACCGTTTTGAAATAGAGCTGAACGAAGGCCAACAATTGAAAGATCAATCCGCGATGCGTGTGTCTTTCGGTGGTTGTCTTTAATTATTACCAGATGTCTTACGCCCGATTCCTGTCACCGGAGATGCTATGACCTATTCTTTCGCCGAGAAGAAACGAATCCGCAAAAGCTTTGCTAAACGTGCAAGCGTTTTGCAAGTGCCTTATTTGCTGACCACTCAGCTCGACTCCTATCGCGCGTTTTTACAAGCCGATGCGCAACCTAATGAGCGCAAGCCGGAAGGCTTGCAAGCCGCATTCCTGTCGATTTTTCCGATTTCTTCGCATTCCGGCAATGCGCGTTTGGAGTACGTGAGCTTTAAATTAGGCGAACCTCCGTTCGATGTGACCGAGTGCCAACAGCGTGGTTTAACTTATGCTGCGCCGCTGCGTGTCAAAGTGCGTTTGGTGATCATGGATCGCGAAGCCTCCAAACCAACCATCAAAGAAGCGAAAGAACAAGAAGTGTATATGGGCGAAATTCCGCTCATGACCGATAACGGTTCGTTTGTGATTAACGGTACCGAGCGTGTGATCGTTTCCCAGTTGCATCGTAGCCCTGGCGTGTTCTTCGAACATGATCGCGGTAAGACGCATTCCTCCGGGAAATTGTTATTCTCTGGTCGGATCATTCCTTACCGTGGTTCTTGGCTCGATTTCGAATTTGATCCGAAAGACTACCTCTATTTCCGTATCGATCGTCGCCGCAAAATGCCGGCAACGATTTTGCTCAAGGCTTTGGGCTATACGATGGAACAGATTCTGCAAATGTTCTTCCATTTCGACACCTTCCATGTCGGCAAAAAAGGCATTGAGTTCGAATTGCAGCCCGAGCGTTTGCGCGGTGAAGTCGCGCGGTTCGACTTCGTGCACAAAGGTAAGGTCATTGTCCCCAAGGACAAGCGCATTACCGTTAAATACATTCGCGAGATTGAAGCGGCTGGCTTGAAGAAGTTAGTTGTGCCGGAAGACTTCGTGCTGGGCCGTATTGTGGCGGCCAATATCGTAGACAAAAACACTGGCGAGATCATCGCAAATGCGAATGATGAAATTACCGAAGAGTTATTGCAAAAGTTGATGGAGGCCGGTGTCGGTACGATCCAGACGCTGTATACCAATGACTTGGATCAAGGCGCCTATATTTCACAAACCCTGCGCATCGACGAAACGCTCGACATGTTGCAGGCGAAAGTGGCGATCTATCGCATGATGCGTCCCGGCGAACCGCCGACGGAAGATGCGGTCGTGGCATTGTTTAATCGCTTGTTCTTCGCCGAAGAAAGTTATGATTTATCCAAAGTTGGTCGGATGAAATTTAACCGCCGTATTGGAAATGATGAATTGGTTGGCGCGGCAACCTTATCGCCAGAAGATATTGTGCATGTAATGCGCATTTTGGTTGAGTTGCGTAATGGGCGTGGTGAAATTGACGATATCGATCACCTGGGTAATCGTCGCGTGCGTTCCGTGGGCGAATTGGCGGAGAATCAATTCCGTGCTGGCTTAGTCCGTGTGGAACGCGCAGTTAAAGAGCGCTTGGGTCAAGCCGAATCGGATAATTTGATGCCGCATGATTTGATCAACGCCAAGCCAGTCTCGGGCGCGATCAAAGAGTTTTTCGGTTCCTCGCAATTGTCGCAGTTTATGGATCAAACCAATCCGCTGTCGGAAATCACCCACAAGCGCCGCGTATCGGCCTTGGGGCCAGGTGGTTTGACGCGGGAGCGTGCCGGCTTTGAAGTGCGCGACGTGCATCCGACACACTATGGTCGTGTATGCCCAATCGAAACCCCGGAAGGCCCGAACATCGGTTTGATTAACTCGTTGGCGCTGTATGCCAAAACCAATGAATATGGTTTTCTGGAAACGCCGTATCGCAAAGTAATCAACGGTAAGGTGTCGGAAGAGATTGAGTATTTGTCGGCGATCGAAGAAGGCAAGTACGTCATTGCTCAGGCCAATGCCGAATTGGATAAGAGTGGCAAATTCAAGGAAGAATTCGTTTCTTGCCGCCAAAACAACGAATTTGCGCTCGCGCCACGCGAAAAAGTCGAATTAATGGACGTTGCGCCTGCGCAGGTGGTTTCGGTTGCTGCATCGTTGATCCCGTTCTTGGAGCACGACGACGCAAACCGCGCCTTGATGGGTTCCAACATGCAACGCCAAGCGGTACCGTGCTTGCGCCCGGAAAAATCTGTGGTCGGTACCGGTATTGAACGTACGGCTGCTATCGATTCCGGTACGGTGGTCTTTGCGAAACGTGGCGGTATTGTCGATTACGTGGATGCTTCGCGGGTCGTGGTGCGCGTCAATGACGAAGAGACTGCTGCGGGTGAAGTTGGTGTGGATATTTATACCCTGACTAAATTTACGCGCTCTAACCAGAACACCAATATCAATCAGCGTCCGATCGTGAAGATTGGTGACGTGATTGCGCGTCGCGATGTGATCGCTGATGGTGCTTCGACCGATATGGGTGAGTTGGCTTTGGGGCAGAACATGATGGTCGCGTTCATGCCTTGGAACGGTTACAACTTCGAGGACTCGATTCTGATCTCCGAGCGCATGGTCGAGCAAGATCGCTACACCTCGATCCATATCGAAGAATTGACGATTGTTGCGCGCGATACCAAGCTCGGACCTGAAGAAATTACGCGCGATATTCCTAACTTGTCAGAGCGTATGGCAGGTCGTCTGGATGAGTGCGGCATTGTTTATATCGGCGCTGAAGTTGAGGCCGGTGACGTGCTGGTCGGTAAAGTGACGCCAAAAGGCGAAACGCAACTGACGCCGGAAGAAAAATTGCTGCGTGCGATTTTCGGTGAGAAAGCCTCCGATGTGAAAGATACCGGTCTGCGCGTGCCATCCGGCATGGCGGGTACGGTCATCGACGTGCAAGTGTTTACGCGCGAAGGTATTGAGCGTGATAAACGCGCTGCGCAAATTATTGATGACATGCTCAGCGGCTTTAAGAAAGACTTGGCTGACCGCATGCGTATCGTGGAAGAAGATGCGTTTGGCCGGATCGAGCGCCTGTTGATCAATAAGCTCGCTAATGGT
The DNA here is from genome assembly GCA_024641855.1 of Betaproteobacteria bacterium. Taxonomy (GTDB): domain Bacteria; phylum Pseudomonadota; class Gammaproteobacteria; order Burkholderiales; family Thiobacteraceae; genus RBG-16-58-11. Next base: position 10,148 of record JAHECG010000012.1, read on the forward strand.
GGCCCGAAGAAGTTAGCTAAGGGCACGAAGTTGACCAAGACTTATTTGGGCGAGATCAATCGTTACGATTGGTTCGATATTCGCTTGGCCAATGACGAAGCCGCGCAACAGCTCGAAATGTTGAAAGACAGCTTGGAGCAGAAGCGCCGCGAATTCGATCAAATGTTCATCGAGAAGAAAAAGAAACTGACTAGTGGCGACGAACTGCCTCCAGGCGTGCAGAAGATGGTCAAGGTCTACTTGGCCGTGAAGCGTCGTTTGCAGCCGGGCGATAAGATGGCCGGTCGTCACGGTAACAAGGGTGTGATCTCCAAGATTACGCCGGTGGAAGACATGCCGTACATGAAAGATGGTACGCCAGTCGATATCGTATTGAACCCGCTAGGTGTGCCGTCACGGATGAACGTGGGCCAGATTCTGGAAACGCATCTAGGTTGGGCCGCAAAGGGCTTGGGGTTGCGCATTGGTGAGATGCTGCAGGATGCGCAAAATCTGACCGTTGGCCAGTTGCGCAAATATCTGGAAAAGATTTACAACAAGAGTGGTAAGTCCGAGCAGTTGGACGATTTGACCGATAAGGAAATCGTTGAGTTGGCGGTGAACTTGACCAAAGGCGTGCCCTTCGCCTCGCCGGTATTTGACGGCGCGACCGAAGAAGAGATCAAGGGCATGCTGGAACTTGCCGGTTTGCCGCGCTCCGGCCAGATCACCTTGTACGATGGCCGCACCGGTGAAGCATTCGAGCGTGATGTTACGGTCGGCTACATGCATGTGATGAAGTTGCACCACTTGGTCGACGACAAGATGCATGCACGTTCTACCGGTCCTTACAGCTTAGTGACGCAACAACCGTTGGGCGGTAAAGCGCAGTTCGGTGGTCAGCGCTTCGGTGAGATGGAAGTCTGGGCGCTGGAAGCTTATGGCGCGGCTTACGTGTTGCAAGAAATGTTGACGGTGAAGTCGGACGACGTGAATGGCCGCACCAAGATTTACGAAAATATCGTCAAAGGCGATCACAAGATCGATGCCGGCATGCCGGAATCCTTCAATGTGTTGGTGAAGGAAATCCGGTCTCTGGGAATCGATATCGATCTGGTACGAAATTAATATCATTCAGTAGGGGCGAGGCATGCCTCGCCCGAGGCGTCCATTATTAGGAGTCGCACATGAAAGCACTGCTCGATTTATTTAAGCAAGTCACGCAAGAAGAAGAGTTCGATTCGATCAAGATCGCACTCGCATCGCCAGATAAGATTCGTTCTTGGTCTTATGGCGAAGTTAAAAAGCCAGAAACGATTAACTATCGTACCTTTAAGCCGGAGCGCGATGGTTTGTTCTGCGCCAAGATTTTTGGCCCGGTCAAAGATTACGAATGCCTGTGCGGCAAATATAAGCGCTTGAAGCATCGCGGCGTGATCTGCGAAAAATGCGGCGTCGAAGTGACTTTGTCAAAAGTGCGGCGTGAGCGCATGGCGCATATCGAACTGGCTAGCCCGGTTGCGCATATTTGGTTCCTGAAATCCTTACCTTCACGTTTAGGTATGGTATTGGATATTCCGCTGCGTGATATCGAGCGCGTGTTGTATTTTGAAGCCTATGTTGTGGTCGAGCCTGGCATGACGCCACTCATTCGCGGCCAGTTGCTGACCGAAGATGATTATCTGTCGAAAGTGGAAGAGTACGGCGACGAATTCAAAGCTGCGATGGGCGCAGAAGGCGTGCGCGACTTATTGCGTTCGATCGATTTGAACCATGATGTCGAAACCTTGCGCCATGATTTAGGTGCAACCAGCTCCGACACCAAGATCAAGAAAATCTCCAAGCGCTTAAAAGTGTTGGAAGCGTTCCAGCGTTCCGGCATTCGTCCGGATTGGATGATTTTGGAAGTGCTGCCAGTGTTGCCGCCCGAATTGCGCCCCTTGGTGCCGTTGGACGGCGGCCGTTTTGCAACCTCCGATTTGAACGATTTATATCGCCGCGTGATCAACCGCAACAATCGTCTGAAGCGTTTGTTGGAATTGAAAGCGCCGGAAATCATCGTGCGCAATGAAAAGCGCATGTTGCAAGAATCCGTCGACTCCTTGTTGGATAACGGCCGTCGCGGCAAAGCCATGACCGGCGCCAACAAGCGTCCGTTGAAATCGCTGGCTGACATGATCAAAGGTAAGGGCGGTCGTTTCCGTCAGAACTTGCTGGGTAAGCGCGTCGACTATTCCGGCCGTTCCGTCATCGTGGTGGGCCCGCAACTGAAATTGCATCAATGCGGCTTGCCAAAGAAAATGGCGCTGGAATTGTTTAAGCCATTCATTTTCCACAAGCTGGAAGTGTTGGGCTTGGCAACGACGATTAAAGCCGCCAAGCGCGCTGTGGAACAAGAGACCGCAGAAGTTTGGGATATTTTGGAAGACGTGATTCGCGAACATCCAGTGATGTTGAACCGCGCACCGACCTTGCACCGTTTAGGTATTCAGGCATTTGAACCGGTGCTGATCGAAGGCAAAGCCATTCAATTGCACCCATTGGTTTGCGCGGCGTTTAACGCCGACTTCGACGGCGATCAAATGGCCGTGCACGTACCATTGAGCCTAGAAGCGCAAATGGAAGCCCGCACCATGATGATGGCTTCCAATAACGTGCTGTCGCCCGCTAACGGCGATCCGATTATCGTGCCGTCGCAAGATATCGTGCTGGGCCTGTATTACATGTCGCGCGATCGTATCAATGCCAAAGGTGAAGGCAGTTTGTTCCCGACCATTAGCGAAGTCTCGCGTGCCTATGAAACGCGCGCGGTCGATCTGCATGCCAAGGTGGCAGTGCGTATCAAAGAATACGATGTGGCCGCCGATGGCACCAAGACCGAAAAGATTACCCGCTACGACACCACGGTCGGTCGTGCTTTGTTGTCGGAATTGTTGCCACCTGGCTTGCCGTTTAGCTTGATCAACAAGGCGCTCAAGAAGAAAGAAATTTCCAAGCTGATTAATGCCAGCTTCCGCCGTTGCGGTTTGCGCGAGACGGTTATTTTGGCCGATAAGCTGATGTATACCGGTTTTGCATTTGCTGCGCGTGCCGGCATTTCTTTCTGTGTTGATGATATGTTGATCCCGTTGGAAAAGACCGGGATCATTGCGAAAGCAGAAGAAGAGGTTAAGGAAATCGAGCGTCAATACGCATCCGGTTTGGTGACCAACGGCGAGCGTTACAACAAGGTCGTGGATATTTGGTCGCGTGCCGGTGACGTTGTGGCCAAAGCCATGATGGATCAACTGAGCACGCAAGATACCGTCGACCGTGCCGGTAAAAAAGCTAAGCAGGAATCGTTCAATTCGATTTACATGATGGCCGACTCCGGTGCGCGCGGTTCCGCAGCGCAGATTCGTCAATTGGCCGGTATGCGTGGTCTGATGGCGAAGCCGGATGGCTCCATTATCGAGACACCAATCACGGCGAACTTCCGTGAAGGTCTGAATGTGTTGCAGTACTTTATTTCGACGCACGGCGCACGTAAAGGTTTGGCCGATACCGCGTTGAAGACCGCAAACTCAGGTTACTTGACGCGTCGCTTGGTCGACGTGACGCAAGATTTGGTGGTGACTGAGCATGATTGCGGAACCCAGAATGGCGCGGCCATGAAGGCCATGATCGAAGGCGGTGAAGTGATCGAAGCGCTGCGCGAGCGTGTGCTGGGACGCGTCACTGTGCTGGACGTCATCAATCCTGAAAACAGCCAAGTGATGTTCCCTTCGGGCACTTTACTGAGTGAAGATGCGGTAGATGCGATCGAGGCTGCCGGTATTGACGAAGTGAAAGTGCGTACGCCGTTGACTTGCGATACCCGTCATGGTCTGTGCGCGCAGTGTTATGGGCGCGATTTGGCGCGCGGCACCTTGGTTAACGTCGGCGAGGCAGTCGGTGTGATCGCGGCGCAGTCGATCGGCGAACCAGGCACGCAGCTCACCATGCGTACCTTCCACATCGGTGGTGCGGCATCGCGTGCCGCAGTGGCTAGCCAAATTGAATTGAAATCAGGCGGCACCATGCGTTTCGGCCCGACCATGCGTTATGTCAGCAATGGCCGTGGCGAACAGATTGTCATTTCTCGTACCGGCGAAGTGCTGGTGCAGGACGACAGCGGCCGTGAGCGTGAGCGGCATAAGGTGCCTTACGGCGCAACCTTGCAAGTGATGGATGGTAATGCGGTTAAAGCTGGTAAAGTCGTTGCGACCTGGGATCCGCATACCCGCCCAATCATTACTGAATACACCGGTAAGGTGCATTTTGAGAACGTTGAAGAGGGTGTGACCGTTGCCAAGCAAATCGACGAAGTGACCGGTTTGGCGACTTTGGTGGTAATCGATCCGAAGCGTCGTGGTACCGCAACTTCAAAAGGTTTGCGTCCACAGGTGCGTTTGCTAGACGAAAAAGGCAAGGATGTAAAACTGGCGGGTTCCGATGCGCCGGTCAACATCAGTTTCCCGGTTGGCGCGATTTTGACCGTGAAAGACGGTCAAGATGTCGGTGTTGGTGAAGTGTTGGCGCGTATCCCGCAAGAATCGTCGAAAACGCGTGATATTACCGGCGGTTTGCCGCGTGTTGCTGAACTGTTCGAGGCACGTTCGCCGAAAGATGCCGGCATGTTGGCAGAAATTACCGGTACTGTGTCATTCGGTAAGGACACCAAAGGTAAGCAGCGTTTGGTACTGACCGATCTGGATGGCGTGGCCCATGAGTATCTGATTACAAAAGATAAACATGTCACCGTGCATGATGGTCAGGTCGTTAATAAAGGCGAGACCATCGTTGACGGCCCGGCGGAGCCGCACGACATCTTGCGTCTGTTGGGCGTAGAGGCCTTGGCTCGCTATATCACCGACGAAGTGCAGGATGTGTACCGCTTACAAGGCGTGCGCATCAACGACAAGCACATCGAAGTGATCGTGCGTCAAATGTTGCGTCGGGTACAAGTCACTGATTCTGGTGATACGCGCTTCATTCTCGGTGAGCAAGTCGAGCGCGCTGAATTGTTGGAAGAAAATGACAATTTGGAGAAAGGTAAGCGTCCGGCAATCTATGAGCACGTGTTGCACGGCATTACCAAGGCTTCGTTGTCGACCGACTCCTTCATTTCTGCGGCCTCTTTCCAAGAGACCACCCGCGTGTTGACCGAAGCGGCCATTATGGGCAAGCAAGACGAATTGCGCGGCCTCAAGGAGAACGTGATCGTGGGTCGTCTGATCCCAGCTGGTACTGGATTGGCCTACCATCGTGCGCGCAAACGTCAAAAGTTGGGTCTGGATGCGCAAACCGGCACGACCGAAATCGAGCTGGTGGACGAAGGTACGGCCGGCGGCGAAGCGGAAGTGGCGTAACAGCGGAAGCTGCTAGACCATATAACAAGGGCAAGTTGATCCCAGCCCTTGTTTAAAAGCGCTTTAAGTTGTGGATGATTGGGTTGAATTGGGATTCTAGGGTTGACAGGTCGTAACAAAGCCCATAGAATCCCGTTTCTTTTTTACCTAGCCCGGAATATAAACCGTTGAAAAGCGGCTCGGGCACTTGGTTGAACATGATTTGGGACGGCGTTGCTTAAAGCGCCGTCCCTTCGTTTTTACTTGAAGGAATGCTATGCCGACCATAAATCAGCTGGTGCGCAAAGGCCGCTTGATTGAACAGAGCAAGAGTAAGGTGCCTGCACTGCAGAGTAGCCCGCAAAAGCGTGGCGTGTGCACACGGGTCTATACCACGACGCCGAAAAAGCCAAACTCTGCGTTGCGTAAAGTAGCTAAAGTCCGTTTGACCAATGGTTTTGAGGTCATTAGCTATATCGGTGGCGAAGGCCATAATTTGCAGGAACACTCGGTTGTGCTGATTCGCGGCGGCCGGGTAAAAGATCTGCCGGGTGTGCGTTACCACATCGTGCGCGGTAGCTTGGATACTACCGGTGTTAAAGATCGGAAGCAGAGCCGTTCCAAATACGGTGCTAAGCGTCCAAAAGCAGCGTAAGCAAGCCCTAAAAGATAATTTGACTGAGGTTGAGATATGCCACGTCGTAGAGAAGTCCCTAAACGCGAGATTCTTCCAGATCCAAAATTCGGAAATGTGGAAGTTTCAAAATTCGTTAACGTGTTGATGACGGGCGGTAAGAAAGCCGTTGCGGAGCGCATTGTGTACGGCGCGTTGACCCAGATTACTGAAAAGTCGGGCAAAGATGCGTTGGAAGTGTTTATTCAGGCGTTGTCCAATGTAAAGCCGATGGTGGAAGTGAAGAGCCGTCGTGTTGGCGGTGCGAACTATCAGGTTCCGGTGGAAGTGCGTTCCGTACGCCGTATGGCGTTGGCGATGCGTTGGTTGCGTGATGCGGCGCGTAAGCGCGGTGAAAAATCCATGGGCCAGCGTTTGGCGAATGAATTGATGGAAGCCGCTGAAGGTCGTGGCAGCGCTGTTAAAAAGCGTGAAGAAGTGCACCGTATGGCGGATGCAAATAAAGCATTCTCGCATTACCGTTTCTAATATTAGATTGATCGCGCCATGAGGTGCGGTGAATTAGGCTAAAAGGTTTTTAAAGTGGCTCGTAAAACTCCAATTGAACGTTACCGTAATATCGGTATCTCGGCGCACATCGACGCAGGTAAGACCACGACGACTGAGCGTGTGTTGTTCTATACCGGCGTATCGCACAAGATCGGCGAAGTGCATGATGGCGCGGCCACCATGGACTGGATGGAGCAAGAGCAGGAGCGTGGTATTACCATTACCTCCGCGGCGACGACTTGCTTCTGGAAGGGTATGGACGGCAACTACCCAGAGCACCGCATTAATATCATTGATACCCCGGGCCACGTCGATTTCACGATTGAAGTTGAGCGTTCCATGCGTGTTTTGGATGGTGCGTGCATGGTTTACTGTGCGGTTGGCGGCGTTCAGCCACAATCCGAAACGGTTTGGCGTCAGGCGAACAAATACAAGGTTCCGCGTTTGGCCTTCGTGAACAAAATGGACCGCTCCGGCGCGAACTTCTTCAAGGTTTATGACCAAATGAAGAGCCGCTTGAAAGCCAATCCAGTGCCGATTCAGATTCCAATTGGTGCAGAAGATAAGTTTGAAGGCGTCGTTGACCTGATTCGCATGAAAGCGATTTATTGGGACGAAGCTAGTCAGGGCATGAAGTTTGATTTGCGCGATATCCCGGCTGAGTTGCTTGAGTCAGCCAAAGAATGGCGCGAAAAAATGCTGGAAACCGCGGCGGAAGCATCTGAAGAGTTGATGAACAAGTATCTCGAAGAAGGTGACTTGTCTGAAGCGGAGATCAAGCAAGCGTTGCGTAAGCGTACGATTGCCAGCGAAATTGTTCCCATGATGTGTGGTTCGGCATTTAAGAACAAGGGCGTGCAAGCAATGTTGGATGCGGTGATCGAATTAATGCCTGCGCCGACGGATGTGAAGCCGGTTGAAGGTGAGTTGGAGAGTGGCGAGATGGGTGTTCGCAAAGCGAATGACGACGAGCCGTTTGCTGGATTGGCATTTAAGATCATGACTGACCCGTATGTGGGTCAACTGATTTTCTTCCGGGTTTACTCGGGCACAGTGAAAACTGGTGACACGATTTACAACCCAGTGAAGGGTAAAAAAGAGCGTCTTGGTCGTATTCTGCAAATGCACGCCAATCAGCGCGAAGAGATTAAAGAGGTGCGCGCAGGCGATATCGCTGCAGCCGTTGGTTTAAAAGATGCGACGACTGGCGACACGCTATGTGACCTTAGTAACACGATCATTTTAGAGCGCATGGTATTCCCGGAGCCGGTGATTCACGTTGCTGTAGAGCCGAAAACCAAGGCCGACCAAGAAAAAATGGGTTTGGCGCTGAACCGTTTGGCGCAGGAAGATCCTTCGTTCCGTGTGCGTACCGATGAAGAAACCAATCAAACGATTATTTCCGGTATGGGCGAGTTGCACCTGGAAATCCTGGTGGATCGGATGCGTCGTGAATTTGGTGTTGAAGCCAATGTCGGCGCACCGCAAGTCGCGTACCGTGAAGCGATTCGTAAGCCTGCTGAAGTTGAAGGCAAGTTCGTCAAGCAATCCGGTGGTCGCGGTCAGTATGGTCACGTTTGGATCAAGATGGAGCCGAATGAAACCGGTAAAGGTTTCGAATTCGTGGATGCAATTAAAGGTGGTACCGTTCCACGCGAATTCATTCCTGCCGTAGAAAAAGGTTTACGTGAAACCTTGCCGAATGGTGTTTTGGCTGGCTTCCCAGTGGTTGATGTGAAGGTTACCTTGTTCGACGGTTCTTACCATGATGTGGACTCAAACGAAAACGCCTTCAAAATGGCCGCTTCGATGGCGTTCAAAGATGGTATGCGCAAAGCCAGTCCAGTGCTGTTGGAGCCGATGATGGCGGTCGAAGTTGAGACTCCGGAAGATTACATGGGTGATGTGATGGGCGACTTGAACCGTCGTCGCGGCATCATCCAGGGTATGGAAGATATGCCGACTGGCAAGATCGTTAAAGTGGAAGTGCCGTTGGCGGAAATGTTTGGCTACTCCACTGATTTACGTTCCATGTCTCAAGGTCGTGCGACTTACAGCATGGAATTCAAGCATTACTCTGAGGCGCCGAAGAACGTCGCTGAAGCAGTGATGAATAAGAAATAATTTTAGTTAATACTCAACAATTTAATTAAGCGATAGAGGATTACGATCATGGCAAAAGGCAAATTTGAGCGCACCAAGCCGCATGTGAACGTAGGGACGATTGGTCATGTGGACCATGGTAAGACGACGCTAACGGCGGCGATCACGACCATCTTGTCGAAGAAATTTGGCGGCGAAGCCAAAGCCTACGACCAGATCGACTCCGCACCGGAAGAAAAGGCGCGCGGCATTACGATTAACACCGCGCACGTGGAATATGAGACGGAAGCCCGTCACTACGCCCACGTTGACTGCCCGGGCCATGCTGACTACATCAAGAACATGATTACCGGTGCTGCGCAGATGGACGGCGCCATCCTGGTGGTATCCTCCGCTGACGGCCCAATGCCGCAAACGCGTGAACACATCCTGCTGGCGCGCCAAGTGGGCGTGCCTTACATCATCGTTTACATGAACAAAGCGGACATGGTGGACGATGCTGAGCTGCTGGAACTGGTTGAAATGGAAGTGCGCGAGCTGCTCTCCAAATACGACTTTCCTGGCGACGACACCCCGATTATTGTGGGTTCCGCACTGAAAGCCCTGGAAGGCGACCAGTCCGACATCGGCGAGCCATCCATTCACAAATTAGCAGCTGCATTAGATAGCTACATCCCTGAGCCAAAGCGCGCAGTTGATGGTGCCTTCCTGATGCCAGTAGAAGACGTATTCTCCATCTCCGGTCGCGGCACTGTCGTAACCGGTCGTATCGAGCGCGGCATTGTAAAAGTTGGCGACGAAATTGAAATCGTTGGCCTGAAGGCAACGGTTAAAACCACCTGCACCGGCGTTGAGATGTTCCGCAAATTGCTGGATCAAGGTCAGGCTGGCGACAACGTTGGCGTATTGCTGCGCGGCACCAAGCGTGAAGACGTGGAACGTGGTCAAGTCTTGGCTAAGCCAGGCTCGATCAACCCACACACCAAGTTCACCGCAGAAATCTACGTGTTGAGCAAAGAAGAGGGCGGACGTCATACCCCGTTCTTCAACGGCTACCGTCCCCAGTTCTACTTCCGTACCACCGACGTAACCGGTTCGGTTGAGTTGCCTGCGGGTACTGAAATGGTGATGCCGGGTGACAACGTATCGATCACGGTTTCGCTGATTCAGCCGATCGCGATGGAAGAAGGTTTGCGCTTTGCAATTCGCGAAGGTGGCCGTACTGTTGGCGCCGGCGTGGTCGCAAAGATCGTTGAGTAAAGGGTGATGGGTGTTGCGTGAGCAATTTTGCTCGCTAGACACCTGACGCCGAATAGGAAAAAACATGCAAAGTCAAAAAATTCGCATTCGTCTCAAGGCATTTGACTATCGTTTGATCGATCAGTCAGCGCTGGAGATTGTGGAAACCGCTAAACGTACCGGTGCTGTGGTCAAAGGACCAGTTCCGATGCCGACGCGCATTGAACGCTTTGATATTTTGCGTTCACCGCATGTGAACAAAGCATCGCGCGATCAGTTTGAGATGCGTACCCATCTGCGTTTGATGGATATCATCGACCCCACGGATAAGACCGTGGATGCGCTAATGAAGCTCGATTTGCCCGCAGGTGTGGACGTCGAAATTAAGTTGTAAGTTTTTAAGGTGCCGGTCAATCGAAGCCGGTTCTGATAAAGGAAACGAAAAATGAGCCTTGGACTTGTCGGTCGGAAGATTGGCATGACCCGATTCTTCACCGAAGACGGCGTAGCCGTACCGGTGACGGTAGTGGACGTGTCCAACAACCGCGTAACGCAGATCAAAACACCGCAGACGGATGGTTATGCCGCGCTGCAGGTTACTTTTGGCACGCGTCGCGCTAGTCGAGTAACCAAACAACAAGCTGGTCACTTTGCTAAAGCGGGTGTTGAAGCGGGTAGTGTGGTGCGCGAGTTTAATATTGCTGATAGCGAAGTCGCTAATTACAGCCTAGGAAAGCACATCAGTGTGGATATTTTCCAGGTTGGTCAAAAGGTTGACGTTGCGGGCGTGACTCAAGGTAAAGGCTTTGCCGGCGCCATTAAGCGTCACCACTTTAGTTCGAACCGCGCCAGCCACGGTAACTCGTTGTCGCATAATTCTCCCGGTTCAATCGGTATGGCGCAGGATCCAGGTCGCGTGTTCCCCGGTAAGAGAATGGCAGGACATCTGGGTGCGGTTACACGGACAACACAAATGCTGGAGATCGTGCGCATTGATGCTGAGCGTCAATTGCTGCTGATTAAAGGTGCGGTTCCCGGTTCCAAGGGTGGAAATGTGATCGTGCGCCCTGGCGTGAAGGCAGGTGCATAATGGAATTGAAGCTAATTAATGAACAGGGTGCGCAAGTTTCTAGCTTGCAAGCTTCGGATAACACGTTTGGTCGTGAATATAACGAAGCGTTAGTGCATCAAGTTGTGACTTCTTTCTTGGCCAATGCCCGTAGTGGTACACGCGCACAATTGGATCGTGGCGAAGTTTCACATACGACGCATAAACCCTGGCGTCAAAAGGGCACAGGCCGGGCTCGTTCCGGTATGTCTTCTAGCCCGATTTGGCGTGGAGGCGGTAAGGCGTTTCCAAATAGACCGGATGAGAATTTCACCCAAAAGGTCAACCGTAAAATGTATCGCGCCAGCATGCAGGCGATTCTTTCGGAGTTGGCGCGCCAAGGTCGTTTGTCGGTAGTTGATGATTTGAAAGTCAATGCGCCGAAGACGAAAGATTTAGCGCTGAAATTAAAGGGAATGGGCTTTAATCAGGTGATGATCGTAACGGATAGTGTTGACGAGAACTTATATTTATCGTCGCGCAATCTTGCTAATGTCTTGGTAGTGGAAGCGCAACACGCGGATCCATACAATTTAGTGCGTTATCCGAATGTGTTACTCACCAAGAGTGCGGTTAAAAAATTCGAGGAGTTGCTCGCATGAATCCCGAACGTCTGATGTTAGTGATATTGGCGCCGGTGATCTCTGAGAAGAGCACCCTGGTAGGCGATCAAAACAATCAAGTGCCGTTCCGTGTGTTAGCGGACGCAACCAAGCCGGAAATCAAAGCGGCTGCTGAATTGTTGTTCGGCAAAAAAGTAATCGGTGTAAACATCACCAATGTGAAGGGCAAGGCGAAGCGCCATGGTCGCTTCCAAGGTCGTCGCAGTGATTGGAAAAAAGCGTATGTGTGCTTTGAACCCGGTGCTGAGATTAATTTCGCCGGCGGCGAAGCGTAAAGCGCGGGGCTAGGAGAATAAAATGGCATTAGTCAAAGTTAAACCGACATCGCCCGGCCGTCGTGCCGTGGTCAAAGTGGTTAATCCGGATTTGTATAAGGGTCGTCCCTTAGAAAGTCTGACCGAATCGCAATCCAAAAATGCGGGCAGAAACAATAATGGTCGCATCACCACACGTCATCAAGGCGGTGGTCACAAGCAGCAATATCGCATGATCGATTTCAAGCGCAACAAGGATGGCATTGCAGCTAAGGTCGAGCGTCTTGAATATGACCCAAACCGCAGCGCACACATTGCCTTGCTGTGCTACGCCGATGGCGAGCGTCGATACATTATTGCCCCAAAGGGCATTGCAGTGGGCGCTGAGTTGTTCAGCGGTTCTGAGGCGCCGATTAAAGCCGGTAACACCTTGCCGTTGCGCAATATTCCGGTCGGTAGCACGATTCATTGCATCGAAATGATGCCAGGTAAAGGCGCACAAATCGCGCGTTCTGCCGGTACTTCGGTTCAGTTATTGGCGCGCGAAGGTAGCTACGCACAATTGCGTTTACGTTCCGGCGAGATTCGCAAGGTGCATGTCAATTGCCGTGCGACTTTGGGCGAAGTTGGGAATTCTGAACATAATTTGCGTTCAATCGGTAAAGCGGGTGCGATGCGTTGGCGCGGTGTTCGTCCAACCGTTCGCGGTGTCGTGATGAACCCGATTGATCACCCGCACGGTGGTGGTGAAGGTAGAACCGCAGCGGGCCGTCATCCGGTTAGTCCATGGGGTGTGAAAACCAAAGGGTATCGCACACGTAGCAACAAGCGCACCACGAATATGATCGTGCGTCGTCGTTTCAAGAAATAATTGAGGTTCTGCTATGGCTCGTTCCGTTAAAAAAGGCCCTTTTGTTGATAGCCACTTGGTTAGTAAAGTGGAAGCCGCAAATGCCACGCGTGATAAACGCCCAATCAAAACCTGGTCGCGTCGTTCTACTGTGCTCCCGGATTTTGTTGGCCTAACGATTGCTGTGCACAATGGTAAGCAGCATATTCCCGTGTTTGTTACTGAAAACATGGTTGGTCATAAGCTGGGCGAATTTGCGTTAACGCGCACTTTCAAAGGCCATGCCGCCGACAAGAAGGCCAAGAGATAGGAGCTATGATGAGAGTTTCTGCAAAATTACGTGGGGTACGCTTATCCGCTCAGAAAGGCCGTTTAGTGGCTGATCAGGTTCGTGGCAAAAAGGTGGAGCAGGCTTTGAATATCCTCACTTTTAGCCCGAAAAAAGGTGCGGATATTATCAAGGGTGTGTTGGAGTCTGCGATTGCGAACGCCGAACACAACGAGGGTGCCGATATTGATGAATTGAAAGTGGCGACGATCTGTGTTGACCAAGGCCCGGTGATGAAGCGTTTTCGCGCCGCCGCAAAAGGGCGTGGCGTACATATTCATAAGCCCACTTGCCACATCATCGTCACCGTCGGCGACTAAGTTAAAAGGGAAAACATGGGACAGAAGATACATCCAATCGGCTTCCGGTTAGCAGTAACCAAGAACTGGTCGTCAAAGTGGTATGCGAATAGTCGAAAATTCCCAACGATGTTGATTGAAGACATCAAGGTTCGGGAGTTTCTGAAGAAGAAATTAGCTGGTGCGATGGTTTCGCGCATTGTGATTGAGCGCCCGGCCCGCAACGCTAAAATTACTGTTTACAGCGCGCGTCCTGGCATTGTGATCGGTAAAAAAGGCGAGGATATTGAATCGTTGCGTAGCACACTGCAAAAGATGATGGGCATACCGGTTCATGTCAATATTGAAGAAGTGCGTAAGCCAGAAATCGATGCGCAGTTAATTGCTGACAATATTGCACAGCAATTGGAAAAACGCGTGATGTTTCGTCGTGCCATGAAGCGCTCGATGCAGAATGCGATGCGTTTAGGCGCGCAAGGTATCAAAATTATGAGTGGTGGCCGCTTGAACGGCAGCGAGATTGCACGTAATGAATGGTATCGCGAAGGTCGTGTACCACTACACACATTGCGTGCCGATATCGATTACGGATTCGGTGAAGCGAAAACGACTTACGGAATCATCGGTGTAAAAGTTTGGGTCTATAAGGGCCAGGGTGGCAGCAAGCAAGAAGCGGCGGCACCGGTCGAGACTGAGAAGAAACCTCGCAAGGCAGGAGTAAGAAATGCTGCAGCCAGCTAGAAGAAAATATCGTAAAGAGCAAAAAGGCCGCAATACGGGTGTCGCAACGCGCGGCAACAAAGTGAGCTTTGGCGATTTTGGTTTGAAGGCGGTCGGTCGTGGTCGACTAACAGCGCGTCAGATTGAAGCGGCTCGCCGTGCGATGACGCGTCACATCAAGCGTGGTGGTCGCGTATGGATTCGTATATTCCCGGATAAGCCAATTTCGACCAAGCCGGCTGAAGTACGGATGGGTAATGGTAAAGGTAATCCTGAGTATTGGGTGGCTGAGATTCAACCGGGAAAAATGCTTTATGAGATGGATGGCGTGAATGAAATCATCGCGCGCGAGGCCTTCAAGCTAGCTGCGGCCAAATTGCCAATTTCAACGACATTTGTAACACGATCCTTCGGTTAAGGCGTGAGAGGTCAAAAATGAAAATTAGCGAATTACGCAGCAAGTCTGCGGATGAAATGAAAAACGAATTGCAAGAGCTGCTCAAGGCGCAATTTGGCCTGCGCATGCAAATTGCAACTCAGCAATCCACTAAAACCGACCAGTTGAAAAAGGTGCGTCGCGATATAGCGCGTGTCCGCACACTCATCACCGAAAAAGCGAGTCAAGCATGACTGAAACAGCAGATAAAATGCAGCGCACCCTCACCGGTCGCGTGGTGAGCGATAAGATGGACAAAACTGTGACCGTGCTCGTGGAGCGTAAAGTTAAGCATCCCCTGTATGGGAAAGTGATCCGGCGCTCGAAGAAATATCATGCGCATGATGAAAACAATGAATTTCACCCGGGCGACTTGGTGGAAATCGAAGAAACCCGCCCGTTAGCTAAAACTAAGGCCTGGCGTGTAGCCCGTTTGCTTGAAAAAGGCCGTGCCATCTAAATTTCGCATTGCAGCTATTGTGCAAGGTGAAAGTATCTAGTAGAATTGCGGGTTTTCCCTGGCCTGCTGGCGACAAGGTCTCCGGCGGCCACCAAAACTGACCGTCGTGTTTTATTGTCTCCTCCTAGTGGTTTGGGGTTAGTGGGCAAGACGGATTAAGTTGGAGAGTTATTATGATTCAAATGCAGTCCATGTTGGATGTTGCTGACAATACTGGTGCGCGTAGCGTGATGTGCATTAAGGTATTGGGTGGCTCCAAACGTCGCTATGCCGGAATTGGTGATGTCATTAAAGTGACGATCAAAGATGCGGCTCCGCGCGGTCGTGTCAAAAAGGGCGAAATCTATAACGCCGTAGTTGTGCGTACCGCCAAGGGCGTGCGCCGTTCCGATGGTTCCCTCGTTAAATTCGATGGCAATGCTGCCGTGCTCCTAAATGCGAAATTGGAGCCGATAGGCACTCGTATTTTTGGTCCAGTGACGCGTGAATTGCGCAACGAGCGCTTCATGAAAATCGTGTCGCTTGCGCCAGAAGTGCTGTAAGGAGTCATTATGCGCAAAATTAAAAAAGGTGACGACGTTGTCGTCCTGGCAGGAAAAGATAAAGGCCGTCGCGGCACAGTGTTGCGCGTTATGCCGGATATGAAATTGGTCGTTGAGGGCGTGAATAAAGTTAAAAAACACGCTAAGCCAAACCCGATGCAAAATGCGCCGGGTGGGATTATCGAAAAAGAGATGCCGATCCAAGGTTCTAACGTGGCGTTATTTAACCCCGTCACGCAAAAAGCGGATCGTGTTGGAATCAAGTCTTTGGAGGATGGGCGTAAGGTGCGCTTTTTCAAATCCAATGGCGAAGTAGTGGACGCGTAAGGAATTACCATGGCTCGCTTACAAGATTTTTATAAAGAAACGGTTGTCCCGCAGCTCATTAAAGAGTTCGGCTACAAATCCATTATGGAAGTGCCTCGCATCGAAAAGATTATCCTGAATATGGGTGTCGGCGAAGCGGTTGGTGACAAAAAAGTGATGGAGCATGCTGTTAACGATATGCAAAAGATTGCTGGTCAAAAGGTAGTGGTGACCAAAGCGCGTAAATCGATTGCAACCTATAAAGTGCGTGAAGGCTATCCGGTTGGTTGTATGGTGACTTTGCGCAAGCAGCGGATGTTTGAGTTTCTGGATCGTTTGGTGACGATTGCTATTCCGCGTATTCGCGATTTCCGAGGGATTTCTGGCCGCGCTTTTGATGGTCGTGGAAATTACAATATGGGCGTCAAAGAGCAGATTATTTTTCCGGAAATTGAGTACGACAAGATCGACGTGCTGCGTGGTATGAATATCACCATCACCACCACCGCCAAAACGGATAAAGAAGGCCGCGCACTGCTGGCTGCCTTCAGCTTCCCATTTAAGAATTGAGGTAGCTATGGCCAAGTTAGCCGTCATTAATCGTGAACAAAAGCGTCGCAAAACGGTTCAGAAATTTGCAACCAAGCGCGCTGAATTACTTGCGATCATGAACAGTAGTAAATCTTCTGACGAAGAGCGTTATGAGGCGCGTCAGAAATTCAATGCGTTGCCACGAAATGCAAGCCCGGTTCGTTTGCGTAACCGTTGTGCTTTAACTGGGCGTCCGCGCGGCTATTTCCGTAAATTTGGTCTATCGCGTACGAAGGTACGTGAGTTCGCGATGCAGGGTGAAATCCCTGGCGTCGTGAAAGCTAGCTGGTAAGGGGTAAAACGATGAGTATGAGTGATCCCATCGCCGATATGCTGACCCGCATTCGCAATGCGCAAGCAGCGGAAAAGGTGAGTGTTTCAATGCCGTCATCCAAGCTGAAGGTGGCAATTGCCAACGTGCTGAAGGATGAAGGTTATATCGATGATTATGCGGTGCGTGAGAACGGCGCTAAGCCGGCGCTGGAATTGGGCCTGAAGTATTATTCTGGTCGGCCAGTGATTGCGCGCATTGAGCGTATTTCGCGCCCAGGTTTGCGCGTCTATAAAGGTTCTGGGGACATACCAAAAGTCTTGAATGGCTTGGGTGTGGCGATTGTATCCACCTCGCGCGGCGTGATGTCCGATAAGAAGGCTCGGGCAGCAGGTGTGGGCGGTGAAGTTTTGTGTATCGTGGCGTAAAGGATAAGTTGATATGTCACGCGTAGCTAAAAATCCAGTGGTGATCCCTGCGGGCGTAGAGATTACGCTTGCGGCAGAAGAGATCGTTGTCAAAGGCCCGTTGGGTACTTTGAAGCAAAAACAGAGCGCTAACGTTCGTGTAGTGAAGGACGGTAGTGAGCTTAAGGTTGAAAAAGTTGACGAAAGCATTGCAGCAAATGCCATGTCGGGCACCATGCGTGCTCTGCTTGCCAATATGGTGCAAGGTGTCAGTAAGGGTTTCGAGCGCAAGTTGACTTTGGTGGGCGTGGGTTATCGCGCGCAAGCTAAGGGCGACATGCTGAATATGACTCTTGGTTTTTCGCACCCAGTTGATCATCCGATGCCAGCCGGCGTAAAGGTGGAAACGCCAACGCAAACTGAGATCGTGTTAAAAGGCGCTAATCGCCAACAAGTGGGTCAAGTTGCCGCTGAGATTCGGGCCTATCGTCCACCAGAGCCTTACAAAGGCAAAGGTGTTCGTTATGCCGATGAAGTGGTAATTATTAAAGAAACCAAGAAAAAATAGTTGTAGTCATTAGGGGTTGGTTATGAATCCAAAGCAAGCTCGTCAGCGCCGTGCACGTAAAACCCGTGCCAAGATCGCTGAACTGAAAGTGGCGCGGTTATTAGTGAACCGCACCAACTTGCATATTTATGCTCAAATTATCGATGCCACTGGCGGCAACGTATTGGTATCCGCGTCGACGCTAGATAAAGCGGTGCGCGCAGAATTGAAAAATGGTGGCAACACTGCTGCTGCTACTTTAGTCGGTAAGAAAATAGCAGAGAAAGCCAAAGCTGCTGGCGTTGAGACCGTAGCGTTTGACCGCTCCGGCTTTAAATATCATGGGCGCGTGAAAGCGCTTGCGGAGGCCGCGCGTGAAGGCGGTCTCAAGTTTTAGTCGAGGTTGATGATGGCAAAAGTCCAGGCAACAGAAGAGCGCGGCGACGGTCTGCGTGAAAAAATGATTTCGGTTAATCGCGTCACCAAGGTGGTGAAAGGTGGCCGTATTATGGGTTTTGCAGCGCTTGCCGTTGTCGGTGATGGCGAGGGCGGTATTGGCATGGGTAAAGGCAAAGCTAAAGAAGTGCCGGTTGCCGTGCAAAAAGCGATGGAAGAAGCGCGTCGTACCATGGTTAAGATTTCTCTTAAAGGCGGCACCTTGCAGCACGCAGTCGTAGGCGAACATGGCGCATCCAAGGTCATCATGCAGCCAGCATCGGAAGGTACGGGGATTATTGCAGGCGGCGCGATGCGCGCAGTATTTGATGTAATGGGTATGCATAACGTGTTGGCAAAAATTGTCGGTTCAACGAATCCTTATAATGTCGTACGTGCGACGTTGCATGGGTTGAAGGCGATGTCTACGCCATCCGAAATTGCTGCCAAGCGCGGTAAATCGGTCGAAGAGATCTCGGAGTAAGTATGGCAACACCTAAGAAAATTAAAGTGACTCAGGTTAAAGGCCTGATCGGAACCATACAATCGCATCGTGCCTGTGTGCGCGGTTTGGGTTTGCGTCGCATTCGCCATACCGTTGAAGTTGAAGACACACCGGCAGTTCGCGGCATGATCAACAAGGTCTCTTATCTTGTGAAGTGCGAGGGCTAAATGCAACTGAATACTATACAACCAGCGCCAGGTGCCAAAAAGGCAAAACGCCGTGTGGGTCGCGGCATCGGTAGTGGCTTGGGTAAGACGGCAGGTCGCGGTCACAAAGGTCAGTCATCGCGTGCGGGTGGTTACCATAAAGTCGGTTTCGAAGGCGGTCAAATGCCATTGCAACGCCGCTTGCCTAAACGCGGATTCGTATCGTTAACGCGTGGGGATACCGCTGAGGTTATGTTGTATGCGTTAGATAAACTTGCCGCCGATAAAATTGATTTGTTGGCGTTGAAGCAAGCGGGTTTGATTTCGTCGCGGGCTTTGCATGCAAAGATCGTTTTGTCTGGTGCAATTTCCAAGGCAATTAAGGTTGAAGGTTTGAGCGTAACCAAGGGTGCGCGTGCGGCCATTGAAGCGGCGGGCGGTAGTATTGCCGCAGCTGAATAACGGGCGTATTTAGGTGGCTTTAGACAATCTTATCGGTGCTGGTGCAAAGTTAGGCGATTTGAAAAAGCGTCTATTGTTTTTGCTAGGCGCTTTAATTGTCTATCGGATGGGCACGCATATTCCGGTTCCAGGGATTGATCCTGCGCAGTTGGCGCAGATGTTCAGCTCCAAAAATGGGGCTGGAATTTTGGATATGGTTAATATGTTTTCGGGTGGCGCACTTGGGCGCTTCTCGGTATTGGCATTGGGGATCATGCCGTATATTTCTGCATCGATCATCATGCAGTTGTTGACGGTTGTTTCGCCGCAAATGGAAGCGCTCAAAAAAGAAGGGGAAGCTGGGCGGCGAAAAATAACGCAATACACGCGTTATGGCACGGTGGTTTTAGCGGTGTTTCAGTCCCTGGGTATTGCGATTGCGATGGAATCGCAGCAAGGGCTAGTGTTAGATCCTGGCCTGGTATTCCGTATTACGACCATGGTGACGTTAACGACGGGCACGATGTTTTTGATGTGGTTGGGTGAGCAGATCACTGAAAGAGGAATTGGTAACGGTATTTCGTTGATTATTTTTGCCGGGATTGTTTCTGGATTACCAAAAGCTGTGTTTAGTACACTCACGCTTATTGGTCAGAATGCAATCACTGTTCCGGTTGGGATGATGATCTTTGTTGGTGTTGTTCTGATAACGTATCTGGTTGTGTATGTGGAGCGTGGACAACGAAAGATCGTAGTGAATTACGCAAAGCGGCAAGTCGGGAACAAGATTTTTGGTGGGCAAACTAGTCATTTGCCTTTAAAGCTGAATATGGCAGGCGTGATTCCACCTATTTTCGCTTCCAGCATTATTTTGTTTCCAGCGACGTTAGCGGGATGGTTTGGATCGCATGAGGGAATGGCTTGGTTGAAAGACGTTTCCGGCGCGCTCTCCATGGGTCAGCCGCTGTATGTGTTGTTGTACACATCAGCGATTATTTTCTTCTGCTTTTTCTATACGGCGTTAGTGTATAACCCAAAAGAAACGGCAGATAACTTGAAGAAAAGTGGTGCGTTTGTGCCTGGGATTCGTCCAGGGGAACAAACGGCACGATATATCGAGAAGATCATGCTGCGCTTAACGTTGATCGGCGCGCTGTATATCACCTTGGTATGTTTGATACCTGAGTTTTTGATTTTAAAGTTTAACGTGCCATTTTATTTCGGCGGCACGAGCTTACTGATTATCGTTGTGGTGACTATGGATTTCATGTCCCAAGTACAGGCGTACTTGATGACGCACCAGTATGAAAGTTTGCTGAAAAAAGCAAACTTTAAAGGTGGTCTGGCACGGTAACGGTTAGCGGAAATGGCTAAAGAAGAGACGATTGAAATGCAGGGGGAAGTGCTAGAGAACCTTCCAAATGCTACGTTTCGCGTTAAGCTAGAAAATGGACATGTGGTTCTTGGTTACATATCCGGCAAGATGCGGATGCACTATATACGCATCTTGCCGGGTGACAAAGTAACCGTGGAAATGACGCCATACGATTTATCGCGCGCTAGAATTATTTATCGTGCGAAGTGATAGGACGCTCGTCGTAGTACGTAGCGAGCAAAAGGAGAGATGAAATGCGTGTGCAAGCTTCTGTTAAAAAGATTTGCCGTAAATGCAAAATTATTAAGCGTAAAGGCGTCGTGCGCGTGATTTGTGCCGAACCGCGGCACAAACAGCGTCAAGGTTAATTACGCCTTGTTGTTTGCTAACGATTTGAATGTTAACATTTAAAGTTTTCGCAAAACGAAAACTAATTTGCTTGGAGTAATGGCATGGCCCGTATCGCAGGGGTAAATATCCCCAACCATCAACATGCAGAAATCGCACTGACGGCGATTTATGGTCTTGGCCGTACGCGTGCACGTAAGATTTGCGTAGCAGCGGGAGTGCCCGGCACCAGCAAAATGAAAGACCTCACCGACAGCGAAATGGAAAAACTGCGCGACGAAGTCGGTAAATTCACGGTTGAAGGCGATTTACGCCGCGAAGTCACGATGAACATTAAACGCCTGATGGATCTTGGCTGCTATCGCGGTCAACGTCATCGTAAAGGATTGCCGGCTCGTGGCCAACGCACACGAACCAATGCGCGTACCCGTAAGGGACCACGCAAAGCGATCAAGTCCTCCAAGTAAGCCTACCGCTTAAGGAAAAGTTTAAACATGGCAACGAAAACACCCTCCGCAAAAGTGCGGAAAAAAGTTAAGAAAAGCGTATCCGAGGGCATTGCCCACATTCACGCTTCTTTTAACAACACCATCATCACGATTACCGACCGCCAAGGCAATGCGTTGTCTTGGGCAACATCGGGTGGTGAAGGTTTTAAAGGCTCGCGTAAGAGCACGCCGTTTGCGGCTCAGGTGGCCGCAGAGCATGCTGGAAAAGTTGCGCAGGAATATGGCGTAAAAAATATCGAAGTCCGCATTAAAGGCCCAGGCCCTGGTCGCGAATCTGCTGTTCGTGCCCTGAATGCAGTTGGCTTCAAGATTACACAGATTGCCGACGTAACGCCGGTGCCGCATAACGGTTGCCGCCCGCCTAAAAAGCGTCGCATCTAAATTCAGGAGAGACATTATGGCACGATACATTGGACCTAAATGCCGTCTTTGCCGACGCGAAGGTGAAAAGCTATTCTTAAAAGGCGAGAAGTGCTTTACTGACAAATGCTCCATCGAGCGACGTGAATACGCGCCTGGCCAACATGGCCAAAAAAGCGGTATGCGTTTGTCCGACTATGGTCATCAGTTGCGCGAAAAACAAAAAGTGCGCCGTATTTATGGCGTTCTAGAACGCCAGTTCCGTAGTTACTATAAAGGCGCTGATCGTCGTAAGGGTGTAACGGGCGAGAATTTGCTGCAATCGTTGGAAAGTCGCTTAGATACCGTTGTTTACCGGATGGGTTTCGGTGCATCGCGCTCTGAAGCACGCCAAATTGTGCGCCACAACGCGATTTTAGTTAATGGTCGCCGCGTGAATATCCCTTCCTACTCGGTTCGTCCGGGTGATGTGGTAGAAGTGACCGGACCCGCAAAAACGCAACTGCGGATTACCGGTGCGGCTGCTGCGGCAGAGGGGCGTGGATTCCCCGAATGGATTGCGGTTGACATTAAGGCGCTCAAAGGCACATTCAAGGCGTTGCCAGTGCGTTCAGAATTGCCCGCGACTATCAATGAGCATCTCGTAGTCGAGTTGTACTCCAAGTAATCACATTCACTGAACGGGGAACGATTCATGCAAAGCAGCGCAACCGAATTTCTAAAGCCACGCGTCGTCGATGTGGAGCAAGTATCACCTTTGCGGGCCCGCGTCGTTATGGAACCGTTTGAACGCGGATATGGCCATACGTTGGGCAATGCACTACGTCGTATTTTGTTGTCATCCATGCCTGGCTATGCGATTACGCAAGTTAAAATTGATGGCGTATTGCACGAGTATTCGGCGATGGAAGGCGTGCAGGAAGATGTGGTCGATATTCTGCTAAACCTCAAGGGTATTTCCTTGAAAATGCATAACCGCTCTGAAACCACTTTGCGTTTGTCAAAGCAGGGTAAAGGGGCGGTAACAGCAGGCGATATCGAGCCGAGCCATGATGTTGAAATTCTCAACCCTGAGCATGTAATTGCACATATGACGGGTAATGGATCGCTGAACATTGAAATCAAGATCGAACAAGGACGTGGCTACCAAGCGGTAGCAGCTCGTCATAAAGAGGAAGAAGAAAACGCCATCGGCACGATTATGATGGACGCCTCTTTTAGCCCAGTGCGCCGAGTGAGTTATGCCGTTGAAAGTGCGCGCGTTGAGCAGCGTACCGATCTGGATAAACTCGTGATGGATATTGAAACCAATGGCGTTATCGAGCCCGAAGAAGCCGTGCGTTATGCAGCACGAATTTTGATGGATCAGCTTGGCGTGTTTGCTGATTTGAAAGGTACGCCGGCCATTGCTGAAGCGCCGCGTGCACCAGTGATAGACCCGATTCTGTTACGTCCAGTAGATGATCTTGAGTTAACCGTTCGCTCGGCAAACTGCCTTAAGGCGGAAAATATTTACTACATCGGTGATTTAATTCAACGCACCGAGAACGAGTTGTTGAAGACCCCGAATCTCGGTCGCAAATCATTGAATGAAATTAAAGATGTGCTTGCATCCAAAGGTCTTACCCTGGGTATGCGTTTGGATAATTGGCCGCCTGCCGGTCTAGAGCACCACGCTAAAATAGCGAGCTGAAAAAAAGGATAGGAATATGCGTCACGGGAATGGACTACGGAAACTTAATCGCACCAGCAGTCATCGTTTAGCGATGCTGCGCAACATGGCTAATTCTTTGTTGCGTCATGAGGCCATTAAAACCACTTT
The DNA here is from genome assembly GCA_024641855.1 of Betaproteobacteria bacterium. Taxonomy (GTDB): domain Bacteria; phylum Pseudomonadota; class Gammaproteobacteria; order Burkholderiales; family Thiobacteraceae; genus RBG-16-58-11. The sequence goes on from JAHECG010000012.1 coordinate 33,704, forward strand.
GCCTAAGGCTAAAGAATTACGCCGGGTTGCGGAGCCGTTAATCACGTTGGGTAAAAAACCCTCGTTGGCAAATCGTCGCCAAGCGTTTAACCGTCTGCGCGATCGCGATATGGTGGTGAAGTTATTTGATACCTTAGGACCGCGTTATCAAAATCGAAACGGCGGCTATTTACGTATCCTTAAATGCGGATTCCGCCAGGGCGATAATGCGCCAATGGCGTATGTTGAGTTGTTGGATCGTCCTGAACAAACGGAAGCTGTTGTAGCTGAGTAATTTACTAGGGGCGCCCATAAAAAAACCGGCTTTTTGCCGGTTTTTTTATGGGCGATAGGAGCGCAACTTAAAGTAAATCATGTGTTGAAGTTGAGTTTGACTATACTGATAAACCGTTAAAAGGTAACGCTGGGGCCTGATTAGCCGGAAGGAGAGCAAGAAATGCAGGTAAAACGTTTAACTTGGTTGTGGACGAAGATCGGAATGTTGGCAATGGTCAGCGCGGCCAATGCAACCGAATTGCTGCCGGGGCTGACGGATAATGTAACATGCTACCAAAATGGAATGGCGATCCTGAAAACGCAAAACAGAATCCGTGAATTTACTCCTAGTGACGCCATGAAACTATTGGTGGATATCAATATGGGGCAAGTCAGTGAGACACATGTTCGTGTATATGCGAGTGCAATCGGCGGTGTGACTTGTGTGTTAACCGATCAGAAGTGAGCGTGCGAAAATAAACCGTGAACGGTGGGTGCGCCACTTAGAAAGCTTATGTAATCCTGTAGAAAATGTGGAGATATTGAGCGAGGCAACCGTTTAAGAAATCGGGCGCGCATAGATCCATTCCAATAGAGTATCTTGAACCGGTCGAGCCTGTTCCGCATTACTATGATTAATTAGGCAGACAACAATCATACGCCGACCTTGCGCGTCGAAGACATATCCGGCAATGGCTCGTACATCCTTGAGGGACCCCGTCTTAATATGTGCGTGACCAGAAATATTGCCAGCGATAAGCCGCTTTTTCATTGTTCCATCAACGGCAACAATCGGCAACGAAGATTCAAACTCGGAAAATACACTCGAATGAAAAGCGGAGTTTAGCAGCCATGCTAAATGCAGGGCGCTGATTCGTTCATTACGAGATAAGCCCGAGCCATTTTCGAGAGAGAGCTCCAAAAATCGTTGCCCCTTAACCGCCAGCCAATCATTGATGGCCGCCGAGCTACGTTGGGGTGAGGAGGGCGCGCCACGAATCGCCGCACCGACTGTAAGAAAGAGGTGTCGCGCCATAACATTGTTACTGTATTTGTTAATGTCACGAATAATTTCGGCAAGTTGAGGCGATTCAAACTGTGCTACTAGAGAAGCATTATTCGGGACAGCGCCAACAGCAATATCACCCTTCCAAGTCCCTCCCAGTTCCTCCCACAGCTGCCTGAACAACAAACCAAAATAGGTGTTGTTATCCAGCAACACCAGATGCATGGATTTATCCTCACATGCTTGCGCAAACTGACCAGTAAACGTTAACTGGGCACTCGTTTGATAATTGATTTTCTCTTTCCAATCACCGCACGTCGAGTTGGATAATTTAACGTCATTGAGGATGGGGGTATTCGGAATCTCGGGGTCAACGAGGATGCGTGGACGTGTTGTTATGCTTTGCGTCAAAAAACGTACCCGATGAGCACGAAAGTTAACCAGTAAGGCATCCGGCGCAAGGTTGTAAGGTTTTAAAGGTTCGTTATCAAAAGCGGCAGGATCTTCATTGGGAAGATCAAAGTAACTACGATCCAGAATTATATTTCCGCGAAGGTCTTTGAAGCCCTTCTGACGAAGTTCGCGCAGCATCAGCCAGAACGTCTCCAAAGTAATCTTGGGGTCACCATACCCCTTAAAGATTAAATTGCCCTTCAGTTGTTCACCTTTTAAAACACCTTGTGTGAAAATTTCGGTTTTCCAACGATAGGCGGGACCCAAAACATCAAGAGCCGCGTACGTCGTGAGTAATTTCATAACAGAGGCCGGATTCGACGCGCTCTGAGCATTAAAAGCTAACACGGGTGCAGTTTGATTGACGTCCTGCACATAGATTGAGACAGCGGACTCGGGAATCTTAGCGCGTAGCAACGCGGCAGAAACGACAGCGGGTAGCCCAGCTTGGCCGGCGCAAGCATAAGTGCTAAACGTCAGTAATAAAAAACACCAAAATATGAACTTAGAACTCTTCAATGGTGGGCGCAAGAGATAGTCATTCGTATTGAATAGTTAACGATGTTTTGTTAGATCGTCAACATACCAATTCATTGCGACTTTAAGGCCATCGCGGATGGTGTGTGTTGGTTGGTAATGCAGAAGACGCTCTGCTTTACCAATGTCAGCGAGTGAGTGGCGGACGTCACCGGCACGGAAATCTCGATAAACCGGTTTGCACGCAGCAAGATGCGGAAAGCGTGGTGCAAGTTCGGCTCGGATAGACTCAAATAAATGATTGAGCGTGGTGCGTTCACCAACGGCGACGTTGTAAACTTGATTGCGGGCTGCGTCATCAACGCTTGTTGCGGCTAATAGATTAGCTTGGACAGTATTGTCGATATAGCAAAAATCACGGCTCGTTTCGCCGTCGCCGTTAATGTAGACGGGCTCATTTTTGATCATAGAGGAAACCCATTTTGGAATGACTGCCGCGTAGGCGCCATCCGGATCTTGTCGCTGGCCGAAGATATTGAAATAACGTAAGCCGATTGTCGTAAAACCGTAGCAGCGTGCAAAAACATCAGCATATAATTCATTTACATATTTGGTAACAGCGTAAGGAGATAGCGGGCTACCAATGTTGGCTTCCACTTTAGGGAGTCCGGGGTGATCGCCATACGTCGAGCTTGAGGCGGCATACACAAAGGCCTTTGCACCGGCATCGCGCGCAGAAACCAACATATTTAGGAAGCCGTTTATGTTGCTGGCGTTGGTCAGAATGGGGTCTTCTATAGAGCGGGGAACGGAGCCCAACGCGGCTTGATGCAGCACATAGTCAACGCCCTGACACGCTTCACGACAGCTTTCCAAGGCGCAAATATCGCCTTTGATCATGCGAAAATCGTTCCATTGCTGCGGTGTGACCAATTGCTGTACTTGATCCAAATTGTGCTGATGGCCGGTGGAAAAGTTATCCAAGCCAATCACGCGCTGATTCAGTTTGAGTAAAGTCTCCAGTAAATTGGAACCGATAAAACCGGCGACGCCGGTAATTAGCCAAGTACGCTGCGCTTGACTCAAGGTTTGTTGCAGGGCGGTGTAATCACTCATAGCTTCAGTCCTAAAATGCTTAAACGCTTACAAGCGCCAGAAGGGGATACCGGCGGCCTTCACTACCTGGGGATCAAAGACAGCTTTTACATCAACCAACACGCCTTTAGCTGTCATCTTGGCTTGGTAATCGGCGAGCGGCTTGCTGGCGAATTCTTTATGCGAAACCGCGACCACGATGGCATCTGATTGCGGTAATTGCGCCCAGGTTTCGAGGGTTACGCCGTATTCGTGTACCGCTTCGTGTTGATCCGGTACCGGGTCATGCACATGCACCTGAATACCGTAGCTAATTAATTCGTGGATCACATCGATGACACGCGAGTTGCGTAAATCGGGGCAGTTTTCTTTGAAAGTTAGACCGAGCACGCTAACTTTTGCGCCTTTAATCTGACTGCCAGCGGCGATCATTTGTTTGACTGTTTGCTCGGCAATAAATTTGCCCATACCATCATTGATGCGGCGCCCGGCCAGAATGACTTGTGGGTGATAGCCCAGCATATCGGCTTTGTGCGTTAGGTAATATGGATCAACGCCAATGCAATGGCCGCCGACGAGGCCGGGTCGGAAAGGCAGGAAATTCCACTTAGTGCCAGCCGCTTCCAATACCTCAAGAGTGTCGATTCCCATCTTGTGAAAGATTAAGGAGAGCTCGTTCATCAGGGCAATGTTTAAGTCGCGCTGCGTATTTTCAATCACCTTGGCGGCTTCTGCGACCTTGATGCTGGAAGCGCGGTGCACGCCAGCGGTAATCACAGACTCATAGAGTTGCGCAACTTTTTCCAAAGTGTCGGCATCGTCGCCGGATACCACTTTTAAAATCGTCGTCAGTGTATGTTCTTTATCGCCGGGGTTGATGCGTTCAGGTGAGTAGCCGACATGAAAATCTTGCTTCCACTTCATGCCGGATTGTTTTTCCAAAATTGGAATACAAATCTCTTCGGTCGCGCCAGGGTAGACCGTGGACTCATACACCACGATCGCCCCCTTTTTCATATTTTGACCTACGCTGGTACTGGAACCGACTAAGGGGCTGAAATCCGGTTGATGCGCTTCGTCCACGGGCGTGGGGACGGCCACAATGAGGTAGTCGCAAACGTTTAAAGCGGCAGGGTCAGTGGTGACGTGCAATTGCGATGCGGCTTTTAAATCGGCATCGCTGACTTCTCCGGTAGGGTCGCAATAGCGCTTATAGCTTTCGATTTTTTCAGTTGAAAGATCGAACCCTATGGTTTTTACTTTTTTACCGAATTCGACGGCGAGTGGTAAACCGACATAACCCAAGCCAACAACACCCACAATAGCCATGTTGAAAATTCCATTTATTGATTGAGGTTTTTGCGCATTTTACCGGATAGGGGCGCGCTCTGTAAGTGCGTATAATTGCCCTAAGATATGATCGTCGCATGACAAAAGGCTTATATGCTAAATCGTAATATCTTAAACACGCTGCTTTGTACAATCCTGTTTGCATTATCCATGCCAGCGCTCGCAGATTTGGTACAAACGTTAGCTAAAGTCAAACCGGCTATTGTCGGTGTTGGCAGCGTTTTACCGACACGCAATCCGGCGTTGATATTTTCCGGCACGGGCTTTGTGGTGGGTGATGGCTTTACGGTAGTAACGAATGTGCATGTATTACCCTCCGTCATCGATGAAGCACAAAAAGAGCAGTTGGCTGTCATTACGGGTACGGCATTGCATCCCGATGTCCGCCCGGCCCGTGTGGTCGCGCGCGATTTAGAACACGATATCGCAATATTGCGTTTGGCTGGCGCTCCGTTGCCGGCCTTGATGTTAGGGGATTCCAGTACAGTTCAGGAAGGCGCAACCATGGCTTTTACCGGTTTGCCGTTGGGTATGGTGCTCGGCTTTACGCCAGCCACCCACCGCGGGATTGTTGCGGCAATTACGCCTTACGTTTCTCCGGCTTATAATTCAAAGCAACTGAATGCAAAAACGATTCGACGTTTATCACGGCCCTTTGATGTGTTTCAGCTCGATGCCATTGCTTATCCAGGCAATAGTGGCAGCCCGATGTACGATCCGGAAACCGGTGTTGTGTATGGTGTCCTCAACAGCGTGTTCGTCAAAGAATCCAAAGAAAATTTACTCAAGCAACCTTCGGGAATTACATTCATTATTCCTGGAAACTATATTCGTGCGTTGCTGACGCAGAGTACGGAACCATAAATGGATGATTTTTATTTGTAGAAGCAGGTTTTTTTAGCTAATTAGCTGTTTGGCCATTAAAGATCTGAGTGTGTTCGCCGCTAGAAAGGGGTACATGTCAATTAAATATCTCGCGTTTTGCGGTAGTGTGCAAGGGTATCGTAATCTGGCTTCATGCCGGAATGAGTGACGTCGAATCCAGACAGAGAATGGCCTTGAATAAACCTCAAAATAGCATTGGTGAAGCGCAAGAACGGTTGCAGGTTTTGGCCAAGCGATATGCCGATGAGTTGCCGCAAAAAATTGCTGAAATGGATCGCTTATATCAAGCCTTGATCAGCAACGGTTGGAGCCAAGTAGAAGGCGAAACTTTGCACCGCATGCTACATAGCATGGCCGGCACCGCTGGCACGATGGGTTTCCCGCAAGTTGGTCGAATTGCGCGATCACTCGAACAAATACTGAAAGAAAGTGTGCGCGGTCAATCCGAACTGGCCGCGCATACCGAAGTGGTGCAGGCGGAGTTTGAACGCTTGTGGGCGGCAATAGAGCTGCCATCCACTAACGCGGTTACGCAGACTATGGCGATACCGTTGGCCAGCCCGATGAAAATATTGGTGGCCGATGACGACCCGGTGGGGCAAGCGGTGTTGGTATCCTTGCTCGCGGCTGATGGTCATAGCGTGATTACCGCTAACGATGGTTTGGAGGCAGTCGCGTGCTTCCATGAGTCGCGACCGGATTTGGTGTTCATGGATGTGATTATGCCTAATTTGAATGGGTATGATGCGGCACGGCAAATCAAAGCGAGTTGTGGAAAGCATTTCGTCCCCATGATTTTCCTAACCGCCTTGCAAGACGAAAATGATCTAGCGGCATGCATTGCTGCCGGTGGCGACGATTTCGTAGTGAAACCTTACAATAGCGTATTGCTGAAGTCTAAGCTCATTGCCATGCAGCGCATTCGCGGTCTGTATCATGAACTCTCTATTTATCAGCAACGCACCGCAGAGGAAATCGAGCTCTCAACGCATGTATTCGATGCCATTACAAATCGTAATCCGGAAATTGCGGCGGTACAGCATTGGTATTCTGCGGTGGGGCATTTCTCGGGTGATATTGTGTTGTATCAACGTGCACCAAGTGGGCGATTCCTATTAATGCTCGGTGATTTTACCGGTCATGGGTTAGGCGCTGCGTTGGCAGCCGTACCGGTCTCAGATTTGTTCTATCACTTAGTGGATGATGAGGTGGCGTTACCTGATCTGGTATTCGCGATAAATCGCAAATTAAAATCGGTTATGCCGATAGGTCGATTTTGCGCTGCGCTGCTGATCGAAATCAATGCCGAAGGCACGTATGCCGCAATCTGGAATGGCGGTATTCCTGGCGCCTACTTGTTGGATGGCGCAGGCACAATTCAGGTGCGCATTGCTTCTACTAAGTTACCCTTGGGAGTGATTGGAGACCAAGGCTTCGATGCGCAACCGGAGCGGGTACCGCTTGAGCCGCATACACAATTTCTCTTTTTCACCGACGGCGTGAATGAAGCGCGCAATCCGCAGGGTAATATGTTGACCGTGGCGGGAGTGGAAAAAATGTTTAGTCACGGAGATGTTTTTAGTGCTTTACGCACAGGAGTGGCGAATCATCTCGCGGGACAGGAGGCTGACGATGATGTATCGATTGTTGTGATTAATCGCGACGGCGTGAGTAGCCAGCATGGCAGCGATGCTGGCTGTGCTTAGCTGCACGTTTCAAGACAGGCCTGGGTACCTTGAAGTAACACGGCCATATCTTCCTCATCCAGCACGTAGGGTGGCATAAAGTACACCGTGGCCCCGAGTGGGCGCAGCAGTAATCCGCGTTGTAATGCAGCTTGATAGAAGTTCTGACTGAAATCAGCTGGTGCATTTGCGACATCAAAAGCCCAAATCATTCCGGTCTGACGGAAATGTTGCGCCCGTGGATGCTCGCGTAGTGGCTGCATCATCTCCGTAAAACGCGCAGCTTTGATACGATTCGCCGCGATCACTTGGTCTTGTGCAAAAATGTCCAAAGTTGCCAATGCGGCACGGCACGCCAGGGGATTTCCGGTATACGAGTGCGAATGCAGAAAACCGCGCGCCGTTTCATCGTGGTAAAACGCTTGGTAAATCGTATCGTGCGTCAGCACCACAGAGAGCGGCAGATAGCCGCCGGTTAGGCCTTTCGATAAACATAGAAAATCTGGCGCAATCGCCGCCTGTTCACTGGCAAACAACGTACCCGTGCGACCAAAGCCGACGGCAATTTCATCCGCAATTAAATGCACCTGAAATTGATCACAAATTTCCCGTGCACGTTTTAAATATAGCGGATGGTGCATCGCCATGCCGCCTGCGCATTGCACCAAGGGCTCGACGATAAATGCGGCTGTGGTCGCGTGATGTTGTTCCAAGTATTGCGCCAGCGTATCGGCGCAGCGCAAGGCATAAGCTTCTGCGCTTTCACCTGGCTCCGCCAAGCGCCAATCGGGCGAAGGCACTTGCTGGCTCTGACGCAGCAGTGGCGCATACGTGTCTTTGAACAGCGCCACATCGGTGACCGACAGCGCGCCGAGCGTTTCGCCGTGGTAGCCATTGGCGACACTGATGAATTCGGTTTTTTGTGCTTGACCGCTATTGCGCCAAAAATGAAAGCTCATCTTGAGCGCGATCTCGATGGCCGAGGCGCCGTCCGAAGCATAAAAACAATGGCCTAGTTGGCCGGGCGCCAGTTGCGATAAACGTTCCGAGAGTTCGACGACTGGCGCGTGAGTAAACCCGGCCAAAATCACATGCGCTAATTGTTCCAATTGTTCGTGCAGCGCGGCGTTGATACGTGGATTGGCATGGCCGAACAAATTCACCCACCACGAGCTGATAGCGTCCAAATAGCGTTTGCCCTCGAAATCGTACAACCAAACGCCTTGGCCATGGCTGATGGGAATAATCGGCAGCCGCTCGTGCTGTTTCATTTGGGTGCAGGGATGCCATACGCTGGCGCGTGAGCGGTCGATGAGGTTTTGGTTGCGCATGGAAGGATTCATAAAATGGACGTGTAATCCTAGCATGATGCAAAATCGGATATTAGTAGTATCTGCTACTTCAAATCGCGCGCATTATGTGAAAGGATAGCGTTGCTGAAGTAAGCTTGGTGAGAGGATTACTATGCAAGCCTTGGTTTTAACCCTGGATATGGCCGGTCTACCGCAAGGTTGGGTAGGGCTGGAAGAAGCGATTTCCTATCATGCCAAGAAACTCGTGGCTTGGTCGATTGGCAATCAGGTGGCCGAGTTTCATGGGGGCTATCAAAACAACGGCGAACGCTCCTGCATATCTACCAAGTCGATGTTAGCGATCAAAGGCAGCATGACGCGCCATATCCGGTCACCTGGCCTCACCAATGCCTTACTGTTCGCCCGTGACCGCAATTTGTGCGCCTACTGTGGTCAGCAATTTTCTATGCGCGATTTATCGCGGGATCACGTCGCCCCGATGTCAAAGGGCGGTAAAGACAATTGGACGAATTCGGTGACCGCCTGTCTACGTTGCAACACGCGCAAAGCCAATCGCACCCCGGAGCAGGCTAACATGCCCTTGCTCTATGTCCCTTATGTGCCGAATCGACACGAGCACTTTATCTTGCGCAACCGTTTCATCCTGGCAGATCAAATGGAATATTTGATGGCGGGCGTCCCCAGAACCAGCCGCCTGCTGGGCTAAAGTACGGCCATTTATCTGTTGCGGTAAGTTTGCAATTATCTGATTCAAAAAACATTTTTTGTTGAAGGCTAATTCTATTCGGGATATGCCTTGAAATTGTCATGGGTAGTCCCTATTATTAGCACTCAAGAAGCGCGAGTGCTAACACATCGCGCTTTTGACGTTAAATTTCTGGCGTATCTGACAGCAGCAACGTTGCGACGCCGGCAGTATTTCCCCTCACTTTTTAAGTATTTACCAGGAGATTTAGAGAATGAAAATTCGTCCCCTGCATGACCGAGTCATCGTCAAGCGTGTAGAAGAGGAGCGTAAGACCGCTTCCGGTATCGTTATCCCCGACAGTGCCACCGAAAAACCGGATCAAGGCGAAGTCAAAGCCGTCGGCCCAGGCAAGAAAGATGAAAACGGCAAAGTGATCGCGATGGACTTGAAAGTCGGCGACCGCGTGCTGTTTGGTAAATATTCCGGCCAAGCCGTCAAAGTAGATGGCGAAGAGCTGCTGGTCATGCGTGAAGAAGACATCATGGGCGTAGTTGAAGCCTAAGTCACCCGCACAATCGTAACGATATAGATTAGGAGTAATAAATGGCTGCTAAAGACGTAAAATTCGGCGACTCCGCTCGCCACAAGATGATTAACGGCGTCAACGTATTGGCTGACGCTGTCAAAGTAACTCTGGGCCCGAAAGGCCGCAACGTGGTGTTGGACCGCTCCTTCGGCGCACCGACTATCACCAAGGACGGTGTATCGGTTGCTAAAGAAATCGAACTGAAAGACAAGTTTGAAAACATGGGCGCGCAGATGGTTAAGGAAGTGGCTTCCAAGACCTCCGACGTGGCCGGTGATGGCACCACCACGGCAACCGTGTTGGCGCAAGCGATTCTGAAAGAAGGCATGAAGTATGTCGCTGCTGGCATGAATCCAATGGATCTCAAGCGCGGTATCGACAAAGCGGTGATCGCCACTGTAGAAGAGTTGAAGAAGCTCTCCAAGCCTTGCACCACCAATAAAGAAATCGCTCAAGTCGGCAGCATCTCTGCCAACTCCGACAGCACCATCGGCGACATCATTGCCAATGCCATGGATAAAGTCGGTAAAGAAGGCGTGATCACCGTGGAAGACGGTTCCGGCCTGGAAAGCGAATTGGAAGTTGTGGAAGGTATGCAGTTCGACCGCGGCTACCTGTCTCCTTATTTCATCAACAATGCAGAAAAGCAAATCGCTGCTTTGGAAAATCCTTTCGTGCTATTGCACGACAAGAAAGTTTCCAACATTCGCGATCTGCTGCCGGTATTGGAGCAAGTGGCTAAAGCTGGCCGTCCATTGCTGATCATTGCCGAAGACGTCGATGGCGAAGCGCTGGCGACTTTGGTTGTGAACAACATTCGCGGCATCTTGAAAACCACCGCTGTTAAGGCGCCTGGTTTCGGCGATCGTCGCAAAGCCATGTTGGAAGACATCGCGATTTTGACCGGCGGTACCGTGATCGCTGAAGAAGTCGGTCTGACCTTGGAAAAGTGCACGTTGGAAGAATTAGGCCAAGCCAAGCGCATTGAAGTCGGTAAAGAAAACACCATCATTATCGACGGCGCTGGCAAGGAAGATTCGATTGCTGGTCGTGTGACCCAGATCCGTAGACAGATCGAAGACGCAACCAGCGACTACGACCGCGAAAAACTGCAAGAGCGCGTGGCCAAGTTGGCCGGTGGTGTTGCCGTGATCAAAGTCGGCGCTGCAACTGAAGTCGAGATGAAAGAGAAAAAAGCCCGCGTGGAAGATGCCTTGCATGCAACCCGCGCTGCAGTGGAAGAAGGAATTGTTCCTGGCGGTGGCGTAGCTTTGTTGCGCGCTTGTGCTGCGGTTAGCAAAACCAAGGGCGACAACCATGACCAAGACGCTGGCATCAAAATCGTGCTGCGCGCGATGGAAGAGCCGCTGCGTCAGATCGTCATCAACTGCGGTGACGAAGCTTCTGTGGTCGTCAACAAAGTGTTGGAAGGCAAAGGTAACTACGGTTACAACGCGTCCACCAGCGAGTATGGCGATATGGTCGAAATGGGCGTATTGGATCCAACCAAAGTTACCCGCTATGCATTGCAAAATGCCGCGTCGGTGGCTGGCCTGATGTTGACCACCGATGCCATGGTGGCTGAGTTGCCGGATGACAAGGCGGCTGGCGGCATGGGTGGTGGTGATATGGGTGGCATGGGCGGCATGGGTGGTATGGGCGGCATGATGTAATTAGCCTTAACCCGGCAGCAATACCCGAGAAAAAGCCCCGCGAAAGCGGGGCTTTTCTTTTAGGGCGCTAGGTAGCGCCATAACAGACTCTGCATAGAATGGGTATATGCATTAGCAAGTGGCGGATAAGGTTACAAGAGGATACGATAAAGCAATGAATAGCATGACGGCCCGTCGGCGGAAATTCGACAGCATACTTGCCCAGCTCAAAGCAGCGTTTTTATGGCCGAGTCAGTTGCCCGGTTCAGCGCGTTTGCAAGTCGTGGCTTTCTCTTTGGTTTGGCTGTTGATGGCGGGCATCGGTTTTGTCGGGTTATACGCATTGCAAGGCAACAACCAGCGCATGGAAAAAATTGTGCTGGAGCATAACGTCAAGATTTCCCTGGTGCGAGATTTACGTGGCATTAATCGTGAACGCGCATTGACGGTGCATAAAATGATTTTGGTGCGCGATCCTTTTGAACGTGATGCCTTGATGCTGCATTTTCGTGAGCTTGCATCAAACTATATTGTGCAGCGCGATAAACTGCGTAAATTTTCGTTTACGTTGGAAGAGCAGTCTGCATTTCAGGCAGCGCAAAGCAAGATTCGCGAATCTACGCGGTTGATGGAGCGGGTGGTTGATTTAATTCAATTGGGCAAAATTGACGATGCGGAGCAGGTGCTAACCAAGCAAGCCATACCGGCACAAAATTTAGCCCAAGAAGATTTTTCGGATTTTCTGGATCTACAACATCGATCGAGCGAAGTGGCGGTGCGTTATGCGCGTACTGCGTATTTGCGTGCGTATTGGATCAGTGCAGTACTCGGTAGTAGCGCCCTGATTCTAGGGTTGCTAGTTGCCGTGCGCGTGATACGACGTACGGCTGAAATGGAACGGGCGTTAGCGCAAGAAAAGGAGCGCGCCGAAGTCACGCTGCACTCGATCGGCGATGCAGTCATTACCACGGATGCAAATGGTCATATTGTTCATCTCAACGAGATGGCGGAATTATTGACCGGATGGAAAAATGCAGAAGCAGTCGGCTGCGAGATGACTGACGTGTATCGAGTATTTGACGAGGTTGCACCAGGGCAATGCATGAATTTCATGACCCCGATGTTGTCCGGACAAACTGTACATATCCCGGAAACGGCACTGCTGATGGCGCGCAATAATTTTCAATGCGCCATCGAGCAGACGGTGTCACCAATTCGAGAAGAACGTGGAGCCATCATCGGATTGGTGGTGGTATTCCGGGACGTCACCGCTGAGCGTTCGATGGTGCATGAGTTAGCGTGGCGTGCGAGTCATGACGCATTGACCAGTTTGGCGAATCGGCATGTTTTTGAGCGTCGTTTACGTGAACTGGTAGAGAGCGCTCAATCCGGTCGCATCAGCCATGCGTTGCTTTATATCGATCTGGATCAATTTAAGCTGGTAAATGACACCTGTGGTCACGTAGCCGGAGATCAGTTGCTTAGACAATTATCCACCTTGCTGGGCACGAAGGTTCGTGCGGTGGATACCCTGGCCCGTTTAGGGGGCGATGAGTTTGGTTTATTGCTACCAGGGTGCGGGTTGGATCAAGCGCAAATCATCGCAGAAAAATTACGGCAAGAAATTAGCGAATTTAGATTTATCTGGGAGGGAAAAACCTTCGTTATCGGCGCATCCATCGGCCTGGTTGAGATCATGCAGAATAGTGGCGCAATGGCAACGCTGCTAACGGCCGCAGACACCGCTTGTTATATGGCGAAGCAACGGGGGCGCAATCGCGTGTTTGTGCATCGGCCACAAGACCTGGATGTGCGGCGTTTGCACGGCGAAGCGGAATGGGTCGGCAGAATTACACGGGCTTTCGAGGAAAACCGCTTCCAACTTTATTTTCAAAAAATTATCCCCTTGCACCCCGAGCGTAACCCGGAGTACTGGGAGATCCTGTTGCGGTTGATTGATGAGAAGGGACAGTTGGTACCGCCAATGGCTTTTATTCCTGCGGCTGAACGTTACAACTTGATGCCATCGATCGATCGCTGGGTGGTGCGGTCTCTGCTGAGTTGGGTGAAGGCGCACCAATTGAAATTGTCAGAAGATATTTACTTTTCGGTTAACTTGTCGGGGCAGTCGATTGGTGACGAAGCCTTTGCGGAATTTGTCGAAGATCAATTTAAATTATCCGGAATTGTCCCGGGCCGTATTTGTTTCGAGGTAACTGAAACTGCGGCGATCGCTAATTTGGGGCAAGCAATGCAGATGATGTCGCAGTTGCAGGCGATGGGCTGCGGTTTTTCACTGGATGATTTCGGTAGCGGCATGTCTTCTTTTGCTTACCTCAAGAATTTACCCGTCGATAGCATTAAGGTCGATGGCGCTTTTGTGCGTGATATGTTGACCGATCCCATCGATTCCGCCATGGTCGAGGCGATCATTCGTATTGGGCATGTGATGGGATTGAAAACCATTGCCGAGTATGTGGAAAACAATGAGATCAAGCTGCGCTTGATGGATTTGAACGTGGATTATGTACAGGGCTTCGGCATTCATCGGCCGGAGCCGTTGGTGTGATTTTTAATTTTTATTGAACTGCCAAGACACCAAGAGAAAATCTACAACTTCAAGTCGCATCCCCAATCAGCCCAGAAGTTTTTTTAGTTTGTCTCGGCGCTCTTGGCACCTTGGCGGTTAACCGGGTTCTTTTCTAGGATCCGCAAATAGCATTGCGGCCAATGCTGGCAACAACAAAATCGCGCCCAGCATGTTCACCAAGAACAGGAAGGCAAGCAGGATCCCCATATCCGCTTGAAATTTCAGCGCGGAAAATCCCCAGCTCGCGACGCCAATGCCCATGGTGAGTGCTGTGAAGACGGCAGCCGTGCCGCGTTGGCGCAAGGCGATATAAAACGCCTCCGGTAAATCGTCACCGTAGTCGCGCATGCGATATTGGATACGTTCAAATAGATAAATGCCGTAGTCCACGCCGACGCCAACGCCCAGCGCAATCACCGGCAAAGTCGATACTTTTAAACCAATGCCGAGTCGCGCCATGATGGCGTTGCAAAGCACTGAGACCAGCGCCAAGGGTACGACAATACAGAGCATGGCACGCCATGAGCGGAAGGTCAGCAGGCACAGAAAAATGATGGCGCCGAAAATCGACAGCAGCATGGAAAGTTCGGCGGCATCGACGGCTTCGTTGGTCGCTGCCATCACGCCGACATTGCCGCCCGCCAAGCGCAATTGCAGTTGCGGGGTATTGTTTGCGGCAGCAAATTTTTTGACTTCAGAAACGATATGCGCAATCGTAGCGCCCTGGTGATCCTGCGTAAAAATCAAGATTTGCATCGCACTACAGTCGGTATTCAGCAGGCCGGTAGAGGTGTCGACAGGGGTGACCGATTGCGCCAAAACCTGAGGATCTCGTGACAAGGCGCGCCATTTTAGACTGCCTTCATTCCAGCCCGCGTTAATGTATTTAGCGACGCCGGGCAAGCCCAGTACCGATTGAACGCCCTGCACATTGCGCATGTTTAGTTCAAAGCGATCGAGCGTATCCATGATGTCATATTGGGTGCAGGCGCCCGTCACATCATGGCTTTGTGCGATGACGGACAACACGTCTACACCGATGGAAAAATGTTTAACGATCGCCGCGTTGTCACGGTTATAACGTGAGTCTTCGCGAAGCTCAGGAATGCCGCGACCTAAATCACCGGTCTTGATGTCACGCGCTTGCCAAGCGCCCACGGCTAACAGCAGCGTGGAAACGCTTAATATCAGCAAGGCCGGACGGGGTTGCGCACAACGCGATAGAGCGCGCCAGACTAAGTCGAAGCGACTGCTGCCGACTTGAGCGCGTTGTATCTGTGCCGGATCGAGGTGGGTGTATGACAGCATGATAGGCAGTAAGAGCTTATTGGTGACGATCATCAGCAGTACGCCGAGGCTGGCGGTAATACCCAACTCGCGCACGACATCAATCTTGATATGCATGATGACCAGGAAGCCCAATGCATTGGTAAGCAAGGCGATGCTACCGGGTAGGAGCAGCTTGCCAAAAGCGTGTCGTGCCGCGCTGAGCTTGTCGGCACCCGTGAGGATTTCGTGCTTCCAGGCATTGGTCATTTGCACTGCATGTGAAACGCCGATGGAGAAAATGAGATAAGGCGCCAAGATCGACATCGGATCGATGCCGTAGCCCAATAAGGGCAACAACCCCAGTAGCCAAATCACCGGCGTTAAGGCGCAGGCCAATGCCAGCAGCGTCAGTTTGAGCGAGGCTGAATAAAAATATAGCAGTACACAAGTGATCAGAAACGCGAGCAGAAAAAACACGAGAACGCCGCGCGTACCATCGCTGATATCGCCCACGGCTTTGGCGAAACCAATAATGTGAATGTCGATACCCGCTTGCTGGTATTGGATGCGAATCTTTTCCAATTGCTGCGCAACGGCTTGATAGTCGAGGCGCTTACCGCTGACTGGATCAAATTCCAGTAATTCGGCCCGCACTAGCGCACCTTTGAAATCGTTGGCGACTAAGCGCCCCAGACTGTTCGATTTGAGAACGTTGGCGCGCACCGTCTCCAGTTGCTCTGGCGTGCCATGAAAGCCAGCCGGAATGACATTGCCGCCAGCGAAGCCCTCTTCGACGATTTCAATGAAGCGCACATTGGGGGTAAATAAGGACGTGACGCTGGGACGGTCGACCCCAGGAATGAAGAAGACCGCGTCGGTAACTTGCTTCAGCGTATTGAAGAAAGTGGGGTTGAAAATATCGCCTTGTTTTTGCATCACCGCCACCAGTACGCGGTTTGCGCCACCGAAGGATTTTTGATATTCGGTGAAGGTTTGCATGTAAGGGTGCTGCAGCGGAATCATTTTGTTGAAACCCGCATCGACGCGTAAATGCGTCGCGGAATAAGCGAGTAATGCAGTGATCAGCGCGAATAGAACAAGTAGTACGCGGCGGTATGCGAACACTGGCTGGGCTATTGCGTTGGCGATTTTTTCCGATTGCAAATGCATGCGACTGCCTATCTCCCGATTTCGCCGAGGGCAAAACTCGCGACACCGGATTCACCCATGAATAGCGTGGTGGAGCCCGTTGGGCAAATTGCCGCAAAACATTTGCGATTAGGGTGAAGTCGTAACGAGAAGGTTTTTCCGTTATCGTGACTGAGCAGAACGGTACCGCTTTGCCCCGCCAAAACGATACTGCCATCGGCGCGCACGTAATCGCTGAGTAGTGTGGCTTGGCTGCCAGCTTCAATGGCGGCCCAGGTTTCGCCGCCATCCATCGAGCGGAAAATTTTTCCGCGCAAGCCGTAAGTCAGCACGCTGCCATCGCGTAAAACCACGATGCCAAAAAAAGAACCTTTATAGGGTGCAGGTAGTGTGTGCCATGATTGTCCGTGGTCATCGGAGCGCAGCAGCAACCCGGCTTCGCCCGCAATAAACAGAGGGCCGTTGCCGCTTGCCGCCAAGGCGTTGAAGTGCAAATCGCCCGCCGTGATTTTGCGCTGTTGCCAGTGGACGCCGCCATCATGGGTTTCTAGAAACAAACCGTAGGCACCGATCGCAACGCCATTGCGGACATCGCTGAACCAAACTTTCAGCAAGGGTTTTTTCATCTCGGGGGCGCTGAATACTTGATGCCAAGATTCGCCGCCATCGGTGCTCTTCAGAATGACGGAATCGTGCCCCACGGCCCAACCATTTTTAGCATCCAAAAAAAATAAAGCCGTCAGTGTTGCTTGGGTCGGGCTCGGTACTGACCGCCAAACGTTGCCTTGATTACTGGTGCGGACGATATGCCCGCGTTCGCCAACGGCAACGAGATGCTTGCCCGCTTGCGCAGCATCCAGTAAAAGCAAAGTATTGACGTTGACGTCTGCGGGAGGGAAGACCGGTGCTGAGCGTGGCGAAAAGGCGTAAGCCGCAGCCAGCAAGACCAGTAAAGAAAACACGATGCCGAGGGTTTTCTTCATGGGCTAACTTGCGGTGTAGTGATTCCTGGCGTTAACACAAATACGCGACCAAGCCCCAAGGGCGCTTATCGCGTACCCAAACCACGCAAACCTGAAGGCGTGAAGTCTGAAGGTGAGCGTTTGATGACCTCATAGATTTTGTGTTCCTCGTTGCGCAACCCCATCGCCAAGTAACGGCCGGATTGCAAATCATGATGGACTTCCAGCATCGGATAAGTCATCGGAATGTTATACAAATTGATATTGTGCGCTTCTGAGACACGCCACAATTGATCTCGTGCATCGTATTTGTCTGTCACCATGATCATCCACGAATCTTCGTCGATGTAGAAAGTGCGCCGCTTGTAAATGTGGCTGGCGCCCTCTTTCAGCGTGGCTTCAGCGACCCAGACCCGATGCAGTTCATAGCGGGCATGCTCCGGATTGATATGCCCCGGTTTCAGGACGTCGCTGTATTTCAGCGTATTGCCAACGAGTTTATAAGAATTGTAGGGAACATAGATTTCTTGTTTGCCGACCAATTTCCAGTGGTAACGGTCGGTGGCGCCGTTGAACATGAAAAAGTCGTCGCTGGTGCGCAAACCGTCGGCGGCGGTGCCGGGATTGTCGTAGCCGATATTCGGTGCCAGACGTACGCGGCGTTGACCGGGGTTGTATGTCCAGGCTTGACGCGGTTGCTGTACTTGATCGACGGTGTCGTGCACCAGCAAGATTTGACCCGCTAAACGCGCTGGGGCCGTGACGATCTGCAAGAAGTTCAAGAGTTTGTTTTCTTCACGCGCTTTTTCTGGTTTGCTTAGATTGCCGTAGTGGAAGTCATATTCGTATTCAAAACGGACTAAAGTATAGTTGCCGTCGCGCGTCACCGCGGCTTGGTTCCAATTCATCGCGTAGGTGTCGCCGCGGTAGCGGGTGAGGTGGTTCCAGATAACTTCCAGACCATCCTTCGGGATTGGAAATGGGATGCCGCCCGTCGTGCCAGTTACGCCATTACCGCCCGGCGCGAGCTTCGCTTTGGTGGCATTGGTAAACGTTTCAGCGTAATGGGCTTTCGGAAAAGCCGCGCTACGGCGGCTGGGATATACCTGCATTTTCCAATCAGGATACTTTTTTAGGAGTGCCATTTGGCCGGGCGTCAGATGCGCTTTATATTTTTCCATATTGGTCGCATCAATACTGAACAGTGGCTTGTCACTCGCAAACGGGTCAGGGTAGTGCCCGGTCTCTTTGAATCCGGCGATTGGCTTGGTGATGCCGCCATCCCAGGTCGGAATGGTTTTGTTGGCGTTGCCGGCCATTTCCGCGCCTAGGGGGGTCAGGCTTTTACCCAGTTTTGAAGCTTCTGCGGTAGAGACTTCCGCTAGTGCGGGAGCGGTTGAAATCAACAGTAAAATCGCAGCATTGATGAGGGTGTTTTTTTTACCGGTCATAAGGGGTCTCCACGCTGTTGATGAGCGATTTTTTAGAAGGAATAACTGACGCTAACTGAAATAAAATCACGGTCTTTGAGTGCGTTGGCGCTGGTGGCGTAGGTGCGGGGTTGTGTTCCGGTTGCGCTTGGATCCGACCCCGAATAAGTCCGTCCACCCCAGAAGGTGGTATAGGACAAATCCGCTTGCCAGTTTTGTCGATAAACCAAGCCGACGCCCAATGTGGCCGCTTTCACTCCTTGATTAAAGGTTGGGCTAACGCCGCTTACATCATGCGAGAACGCCAAGCGTGGATTCACTGTGACACCGGCAAACGCACTAGGATAAGACAAGCTGCCGGCTAACCGATAGCCCCAGGAATTTGCTGTGGCATAGCCTTCGGCATTGGGTTGCGTGGTGCCGGCGGTGGTAACGGTGGATGAGCCGGGTGCGGGCAAGGCTACGCCGGGGCCAGAAAATAATAAACCCGAAGGCAAACTAAGGTGCGTGTAGCCGGCTTCGCCAATGATTGTGAGTGATTCCGCACCCAACGAGGGACCAAAAATCTTAGTTGCGGTCATTTGAAACTGCTGCATTTGGACGCGACGATAGCCGCTGATTTCGGTGCCAGGAAGCACGCTTGCAGCGGCCACATCGCCACCGGTGATGTTGTTGCGTAGCCCGCCAGCGGCTAACACGACTTCCGTGCCAGCAAGTTGCAACGGTTGATTGGGGCGATAAGAGTATTCACCTTGCAAGGCGATACCGGCGGGCCCGGAGGTACTGAAGCTCAGGCCATATAAGTGGATGTTTTCTGGGTACTCGGCAAAGTAGGTGGCGGCACGTGCGCCAGTACACAGTCCTTGGCCGAGAGGGTTAATTCCAACAAGTACATCGAAGTTAACCAAATTGCTTGTCGCGCAGCCAGCATCAGAGCCAGCCAATCCGGCGGCCGAGGTGACAGTCGCTGCGCCGCGCACTACGGAAAGTAAGGGTGTGCGGCTATGATAATTAATGAAAAACAAGCCGAGTTCGGTATTGTTCAGTGATGTTAATAGCGAACGCAAGGCCACGCCAAATTCACCCCCATTGTCTGCGTCACGATCAAGCGTGCGTGGCGCCCATACTGGCGCGCTGGTTAAGCCAAATGCAAGTGCGGGGCCATGCTGGTCGAATCGTCTCCCACTGCCAACAAATAACCGATCACCGCCATCCGACAAAGCATCCGTTGTGCTGAAGAAAGTCCCGCGCGGATCGATCTTGGTCTTGCCGCTTTTGAATGCGTAAAAACCTTCCAGGGATACGCCGTCGGTTAGATCATGCGAAGCCCATAGTATGGGCGTGGGCAATAGCCCTTCTTTGAGTTCGGCGCCAGGAATGCGCAGCTTAGAGACATCCACCGGATTGATGACGTTAATACCGTTGAGGATGAACGTGCTCTCGCCCCAGCTCACGACTTGCTGGCCCAGACGTAAATTTAAATTGCGCGCGCCGAAGCTTTTGAAGTTGCCATAAGCAAAGGCATCTAACAGGGTGATGTTGTTATCTACACGGTCTAGGCCGCCCGGACTTAAGCCGGAGGCAGCGCTGGGTTCTTTGTTGTTTAAGGCGAAATCATGAAAATAGGTTCCACGCACAAATGCACCAAAATTTCGGTATTTAACATCGAGATCATGCGTTACCTTGAGGGGACTCGAATACACGGCACCACGATCGTAATTGAGATTGCCGTCATCGCCGTTGATATCGCGCGAGGTGCCACCACTGGTAATGGCAACCAGTGCAGGGTCGCGACTTTGTGCGCGAAATGCCGCGCCAAGTGAGATTGTGGTGTCTAAGCTTCCAGTAATGTCACCAGCTTCGTTACCGAATTGAAACGCGTGTGTCGCAACCGGGTTGGAACAAAGTAGCAGGGCGATAGCGGAAAGTTTAAAACGCAATGTAAATGCGGTCGAAAGACTAGTCATTTCCCGGACTCCTCTAAAAAATAATTTTTATGCTATTTGCCGTAGGTTTGGACTATATCTGCCATTGTTCCCGAGTTGGCGCAGAAATACAATTATAGTGGCCATATTGGATATTCATGTCTTTTACCTAGTCGGTTGGTAGGGAGCGGGTTAGTCGTGTGCATTTTTCAAGTTTAGGGAATGAGCCCGGATTCGCTTAATTAGTCTGTAGTTGCATCGGGTTTGCTTGTCGCCCACAGCCCCGTCCGGTATAGTTTCGGTCTGCCGTAGGATTCACGGGAGAGCGTGCAAAAAAGCACCGCCGAAGGCGTATTACCCATAACCGCTCAGGCAAATGAACCGTGAATTTAGGCAACTCTGGAGAGCGATGGTTTTCACCGTCCACCGAAGGGGCACACGGGATTCTCCCGTAATCTCTCAGGTACCCGAACAGAGGGGTGAAATGTGGCAGGACTGGTAGCGAATTGCTGTTGGCCTCGCACTTTGGCTCCACTGCTTTTT
>JAHECG010000073.1 GCA_024641855.1 Betaproteobacteria bacterium
CCGCGTGTTTGAGTTTGAGTGCGGCTTGGTTCACCACCAAGCGCGAACTGATGTCCATGATGTGTTCCACCGCGACTAAGTGGTTCGCTTTGAGCGTGCCGCCACTGGACACCAAGTCCACGATCGCATCAGCCAAGCCAACCAAGGGTGCAAGCTCCATTGAGCCGTAGAGTTTGATCAGATCGACATGCACGCCCTTGCTGGCGAAGTGAGCGCGTGCGGTTTCAACGTATTTGGTGGCTACTTTGAGGCGCGTGCCTTGGCGTACCAAGCCTTCGTAATCGAAACCCTCTCGCACCGCGACCATCATGCGGCAAGCAGCAATTTTTAGATCCAGCGGCTGATACAAGCCAGCGCCGCCATGTTCCAGCAATACATCTTTACCCGCCACGCCGAGATCAGCACCGCCATATTGCACATAGGTCGGGACATCGGTGGCGCGCACAATAATGAGCCGTACATCCGGGCGATTGGTGCCAATAATGAGCTTGCGCGAGGCTTCGGGATCTTCGAGCGGCACAATGCCCGCGGCTTTTAACAGCGGTGTGGTTTCTTCGAAGATGCGGCCCTTGGACAGGGCGATGGTAATGCCAGTCACAGTGAAAATTCCTGGAAAAAGGTGATTTTACCGCAGAGGAGGCGGTGTTCGTAGGGTTTTTGTCGGTTTCAGAATCGGGCGCGCTGCGCGCTATTTGTTTTAGGGCCGGTCATGCCCCGGCGCGGCTGCGCTACTCGGCGGCTCGCAGGGGCCCCAAATTAATTGGGGTCAGAGTCGATTTAATTTAATGCACGCGCTTAATACGTGCGCCGAGTTGCGACAGCTTTTCCTCGATGCACTCGTAACCGCGGTCCAGGTGATAGATGCGGTCGATCAGAGTTTCACCTTCAGCCACTAAGCCCGCAATCACCAAGCTGGCGGATGCGCGCAAATCGGTCGCCATGACGGTTGCGCCGGTGAGTTTAGCCACGCCTTCGATCACGGCTTGGTTGCCGTCGATCCTAATATTGGCACCGAGGCGTTGTAATTCGACCGCATGCATGAAGCGATTTTCGAAAATCGTTTCGCGGATGATGGCTGTGCCGCTGGCTACGGCATTAATCGCCATGAACTGCGCTTGCATGTCGGTGGGGAAGGCTGGATAAGGCGAGGTGCGAATCGATACTGCGCTCAGCTTTTTCGGCGCGCGCAAGATGATGGCTTCGTGATTCGGTGATTTTTCGCTGCTGATGTCGCAACCGGCGTCCATGAGCTTGTCGATTACGGAATCCAGATAAGCCGCCGAGGTGTTAATCAAGCGAATTTCACCGCCAGTCGCGGCGGCTGCGCATAGATAAGTGCCGGTTTCGATACGGTCCGGCATGATGCGGTGGTTGGCGCCGTGCAGTTTTTCGACGCCACGAATGCGGATGACGTCGGTGCCTGCGCCGGAAATCTGTGCGCCCATGCTCACCAAGCATTGTGCGAGATCGACCACTTCTGGTTCGCGCGCAGCATTTTCGATCACGGTTTCACCATCCGCTAAGCAGGCGGCCATCATGAGATTTTCCGTGCCGGTGACCGACACCATATCCATGAAAATGCGTGCGCCTTTCAAGCGTTCGGCACGCGCCACGATGTAGCCATGCTCGATATCGATGTGAGCGCCCATCGCCTGCAAACCTTTGATGTGCAGATCGACCGGACGTGAACCGATGGCGCAACCGCCGGGCAGAGATACCCGTGCTTCGCCGAAACGCGCTACGAGGGGGCCTAGCACCAAAATCGAAGCGCGCATGGTTTTCACCATTTCATACGGCGCTTCGCGTTTGTCGATGTTGGCGCCATTCATAGCCACACCCATTTTTTCGTCCACAGTGACGTACAAACCCATTTGACCGAGCAAGGTCAGCATGGTGGTTATGTCGCGCAGATGCGGCACGTTGCTGAGCGTGAGGGTGTCGGCAGACAAAAGGCCTGCACACAGAATCGGTAACGCAGCGTTTTTGGCGCCGGAAATGCGGACTTCGCCGGATAGCGGCACGCCGCCTTGAATTAAAAGCTTATCCATGAGTGTTTTGTGTAGGTGCGACTGAAAGGCTGACATGCCTTACAGACTACCCGCTCCCTTTTTCGAATGTCTGACAAGCTTGCGATGATTTGTGGCAAGAATCTAGCGCTTCGCCCAATCCTCGGGCGTAAACGTTTTCATGGATAACGCATGAATTTCAGCATGCATGCGCGTGCCCAAAGCTTGGTAGACGCGTTGGTGTTGTTGCACCATATTTTTGCCAATGAACTCGGGGCTCACGATGATCGCCTCGAAATGCTGACCGTCGCCGGTCACTTCAAGGTGGTCGCAAGGCAAGCCCGCTTCGATGTAATGTTTAACTTGATCTGGCGTGACCATGATGCTTTCCTTCGGGATGATTTTGCCTGGCGGCAAATATAGCAGAACTCACTGCCAAGCGTTTTTCTGGACGTGAGTCAGTTAAGTTTATTGCGGGATTAAGTCGGCCACGCCATATAAATCGGCGAGGCTCTTGAGTGAGGCGGGTAAGTTGGTAAAGCGGAGCGCCGTGTTCTGCGTTTGGCGTCGCCACTCCAACAAAAGGCTGACAGCAGCCGAATCGACTTCGGTTACGTCAGCCAAATCGACGACCTGGATGCCATTCAGCATGCCGCTGCTTTGTTTCAGCAGGGCCGCAACACTATTAATATTCACTGGGCCGACGACTTTAAGCGCTTCGCCTTCGCGGGTTAGCATGTTAGCTCTTCTTGCTTTCCGCTGACGTGCCGTTGTTTTTGTTCTTCAGCGAGTTAATCAACTGCGCGATACCGCCTTGGTTGATCTCTTGTGCAAAGGAAGAACGGTAGTTCACCACCAAGCTGACGCCATCCACGGTGATGTCATAGATTTTCCAGCCGCTTGCCGACTTGATCACCGTATAGTCGATGGGAATTCCGCGGCCATTGGATTGTTGGATCGATGTTTTAACCACAACATCTGTGTCAGATGGGTTTATCCGAAGGGGTTGGTAATCGATCTTTTGGTCTTTATACGAGTTTAGCGAGGCCGAGTACGTGCGCACCAGCAGCGAGCGGAATTCATTGGTCAATTCTTGTTGCTGCGCGGGCGTTGCGGTGTTCCAGAAGCGCCCTACGGCGAGCCGCGTCATGCGCGTGAAATCGAATTGCGGCAGTATTTTAGTCTCGATGAGTTCTTTGACCTTCTTTTTGTTGCCGGCCTGAATGTCCTTGTCGGATTTAATGATGCCGAGCACTTCCGTGGCGGTGTGTCTAATCATTTCATCAGGGGCGACGACCTCGTTTGCGAATACAGTCGTACTCAAAACAAATAGAGCGAAGGCCAAAATGCGTTGCAGATTCATGGTGTATTCCCTAAAGATAATTGCGAAGACGATTATTTTTTCGCGTCGCCTTCGGATGCTTTGCTATATAAAAATGAGCTGATCAAGTTTTCCAGCACCACGGCCGATTGCGTTTTAGCCACTTGATCGCCGCCCTTTAATACTTGATCGTCACCACCGGGATCCAAGCCAACATACTGTTCGCCTAGCAACCCTGCGGTTAAAATTTTCGCGAAGGTGTCTTTCGGGAACTGGTAGCGCTTATCAATCACCATCGAAACCCGCGCACGGAACGTTTTGTTATCAAACGTGATTGCCGTTACTCGCCCGACAACTACGCCCGCGCTTTTAACGGGTGAACGTGATTTAAGTCCGCCAATGTTATCGAATTCCGCTTGCAAGTTATACGACTCAGACATGTTGAACGTACTTAAGTTGCCGACTTTCATCGCCAACACTAATACGGCAGCCAAGCCGGCAACCACGAATAAACCAACCCACAAATCTAACGTTGTGCGTTCCATTAGGTCTAAATCCCCCGAAACATAAAAGCCGTCAATAAAAAGTCCAGCGCCAAAACTGCTAGTGATGAAGTGACCACCGTGCGCGTTGTCGCATGCGAAACGCCTTCTGCCGTCGGTGGCGCATCATATCCTTCAAATAAAGCGATCGCGGTCACCGCGACACCAAATACACAGCTCTTGATCACGCCGTTCATCACATCTAAGCGAAAATCCACCGCCGATTGCATTTGCGACCAAAACTGGCCTTCATCCACACCGATCATGACCACGCCCACCAGATAGCCGCCGAATACACCGATGGCGGAAAACATGGCGGCGAGTAGCGGCATCGATATCACGCCGGCCCAGAAGCGCGGCGCAACAACGCGCGCGATGGGGTCAACCGCCATCATTTCCATGGCGCTAATTTGTTCGGTGGCTTTCATCAGGCCGATTTCGGCAGTAATGGCGGAGCCGGCACGACTGGCAAATAATAACGCTGACATGACCGGGCCTAACTCGCGCACCAGGGATAATGCGACCAAAGTGCCCAAAGCCGATTCAGAGCCGTATTTTTGCAAAGTTTCATAACCTTGCAAACCAAGAACCAAGCCAACGAATAGGCCTGACACTAGAATGATAATCAACGACAGCACGCCGCTGAAGTAGATTTCTTTAATGGTCAGACTGAAACGGCGAAAACTGATTCCGGAATGCAGCAGTACCGCTAAAAAGAAGCGACAAGCAAAACCAAAACGCCATACGCCGTTGACCACGCGATGGCCGGTGCCGCTAATGGCGGCCATTGCACGATCAAGCATGAGCGGTCTCCAGCGCTAAATCCTCAGCATATTTGGTGCCGGGGTAGTGAAAGGGCATCGGGCCATCGATCTCGCCATGCACGAATTGATGCACGAAGCCGCTATCCAAAGCGCGGAGTTCATCCGGCGAGCCTTGTGCGATTATCTGTCCGCCAGACATAAAGTAGATGTAATCCACGATTTTCATTGATTCCTGTACATCGTGCGTCACCACAATCGAGGTGGCGCCGAGTGCGTTATTTAGGTGCCGAATCAGGTTCCCGATTACGCCCAGCGAGATCGTATCCAGACCAGCAAACGGTTCATCGTACATCATCAACATCGGATCCAAGGCAATCGCGCGCGCTAAGGCGACGCGTCGCGCCATGCCGCCGGACAAGGAATTCGGCATCAAATCATGCGCGCCGCGCAAACCAACGGCCTCCAGCTTTAATAGCACTAAATCACGTATCAATGACTCCGGTAAATCGGTATGTTCCCGCATTTGAAACGCCACATTGTCGAATACCGACATGTCGGTGAACAAGGCGCCAAACTGGAACAGCATGCCCATGCGACGTCGCATGTTATACAAATCTTCTCGATTCAATTCGTGAACCGACTGTCCGGCCACTTTAACCGCGCCTTGACTTGGCTTGAGCTGACCGCCGATCAAACGCAGTAGCGTGGTCTTGCCGCAACCGGAAAGCCCCATAATGGCTACCACCTTGCCGCGCGGAATTTGCATATTGATGCCTTGCAACACCGGGCGCACGTCGTAGGTAAAATTCAGATCGCTAATTTCGACCAGATTTTCAGAAGGCATAGCACTTTATGGTTATTTTTGAACGGCGCATTTTAACCCGAACCCGGCGCCTTTAAAACTGCATTCATTTAATAACCTAAAACCTCAACTAGCGTACGGGCTTGTTCTAATTGTGCCATATCCCCGCTTGTTGATATGAGATAGATCGGCGTTTTTGATTCTAGCGTTTGTAACGTTTGCGCGAGTTGTTTCAAATTTACATCCGGCTTAAGCCAAACCAGCGTGGATTCCGGGCGCGGAGGTATCAAAACCGCCTTTTCGCCTAAAGCGGCGCTCAGCGCCCTATCGACCTCCGACGTCGATGAGGGGGCTTCCAGCAAAAACCGAAAATGGCCTAAAGTACTTTGGCGCCACTCGGCCAAAGTTTCCGCTGTCAAGGTTTGCCAATACGTATACGGTAAATACACACATTCAAAGGCGGTGTTGTAATAATTCAAACGCCATTCCACCGGCAAATCCTCGGGATAGAACGTACCGTTCCAATCTGAATGATCCCAACCGATTGTGCCTAGCAGACAGTAATGAAAATTTGGTGTGGCGCCCATGGGCTGGCATTATCCTATTATTTACGTAAGGTTGCGCATGCGCTTCGATTTGATTTACGAATTTCTCCATCTACCGCAATGCGCGCTTGGCGCAGTACCGCCTTGTGTTACCGGCAGCACAAGACACAGGGCAGGCTAATGCGTATTTTTCTCAGTGGCGCCGCATCGCATTTAGCGCAAGCGTTATTGCCTAAGCTCTGTGCGCTGCCGCAGATTAATGCGGTAATCGGCGTAGACTTAAAAATCGCCGGGTTTTCACACCCCAAATTTACAGCCCATATAGCCGATATTCGCAGCCCCGAATGTGCGGGCTTAATGCAGAGCTGCGATGCCTTGGCGCATCTGGCCTTCATCGTGTTGCGTGGCAAAATGCCAGCCACGACCATGCAGGACATTAATGTCGAAGGCACGCGCCGATTGTTTAGCATGGCACGGCAAATGGGGATTACGCGGCTCGTGCACTTATCCAGTGCAGCCGTCTATGGCCAAGGCGAGAATTTGCAGGAAGGTGCAGCGCTGCAGCCCTTGCCGGATTTCCTTTACGGGCAACATAAACTGCAACTAGAAACTTGGTTAGGCAATGAATTTCCCGAGGCGGTACGGCTGCGACCACACATTATCCTCGGCCCGCATTGCCAACCTTTGTTGCTTAAAATACTCCGCCAGCCGTGCTATGTATCGCTTGCTGATCCACAGCCACAGTTGCAATGCGTGCATGAAGCGGATGTGGCAGACGCCATCGTCGCCAGTCTTATAAAAGACGTCAGCGGCCCGATTAATTTGGCCGCGCCCGGCAACTTCAGCTTCAAGCAGCTCATTACCGAAAGCCACGCACATCCCATTGCCATGCCGTATAAATCAGCCAAAATGGCGCTGAGTATGGCTTGGCGTTTCACCGGTTTCGGCGGCGAGCCGGCTTGGTTGGACGGTATCCAGTACCCGCTTACGTTGGATTGTAGTCGGGCGCAGCAAGTGCTTTCGTGGCAGCCGAAATTCGATGCGCAAGCGACCTTGGCTTCGGTGAAATAGTGCGGGCTGTTATGATCTAAATAAGATCGCTAACCGCCAAGACGCCAAGAGCGCCAAGAAAAAATAAAATGCACTTTGTCTTGCTTGGCGCTCTTGGCGTCTTGGCGGTTCAAGCAATTTAATAAGGGATTCGAAGCAATCATGGATAGTACCCAGCCCAAGCCCGCACTGGAGATACGGCAACTCGCCAAAAACTACGGCAAGTTGCCCGTATTGCAGCCGCTCAATCTGACGGTGCAGCGTGGTGAGTGTTTTGGCTTGGTGGGAAAGAATGGCGCTGGTAAAACGACCCTGATCAAATGCCTGCTCAATTTCTGCGACCTCGACGGCGGCTCGATTCATCTGCTCGGCGTGTCGCACATCGAAAACCGCGCGCGCAAACCGCTGGCCTTTTTGCCGGAAAGTTTTATGCCGCCGCATGCGCTTACAGGCCGCGACTTTCTGCAATACATGCTGGCATTGTGCGAACTGCCGTATAGTGAAGAAGCTGCGCGCGCCATGTGCTTGGCTCTCGATTTGGAT
Source organism: Betaproteobacteria bacterium (assembly GCA_024641855.1). Taxonomy (GTDB): domain Bacteria; phylum Pseudomonadota; class Gammaproteobacteria; order Burkholderiales; family Thiobacteraceae; genus RBG-16-58-11. Next base: position 7,574 of record JAHECG010000073.1, read on the forward strand.
CCGCAAGCCTTGGCGCGGCAAGCGCGCGGCTACTCCAAAGGCATGACGCAAAAGCTGGGGTTGGCCGCTTGCTTCCTGAGCCAAGCTGAATTGTTTGTGCTGGATGAACCAATGAGCGGCCTCGACCCCCAAGCGCGCGCTTTGTTGAAACGACAATTGGCGCTGCTGAAACAAGCTGGAAAAACTGTTTTTTTCAGTTCCCACGTGTTGGCCGATGTAGAGGAAATCTGTGATCGTATGGCCATCTTGCATGACGGGAAGCTGGCCTTTATGGGCACAACGGCAGATTGTCGTGTGCAATTTCAAGGTGCGACTTTGGAAGATGCGTACTTGGCCGCTATCGAATGACCATTTATTGAGGATTTCCGATAGCTTAGCGAATATAACTCTGGCACAATGTCAAAACTTCGACACCATCATAATTTCACGCTAAGGGAGTTCATGTAGTGGCTTCTTCCGCAGAAAAACCCAGCTTGTTGATCGTCGATGACGATCCCCTGATCACCGATACCTTAAGTTTTGTACTTGAACGGCATTTTGCGGTGCAGGTTGCCGATTCTCGTGCCAAGGCACAAAAGGTGCTGACGAGCATGGAAGCGCCACCGCAGCTCGCTTTAGTCGATTTGGGTTTGCCGCCCATGCCGCATTTACCGGACGAAGGTTTTCGCCTGATTTCCGAGCTATTGGCTTTTTCGCCCGCGATTAAAATTTTAGTGTTGTCGGGTCAGAACGACGAGACCAATGCGCGTCATGCGCGGACCTTGGGTGCGATTGATTTTATCGCCAAGCCGTGCGACCCGGAACGTTTGCGTCAACATTTGATGGACGCCTTGAAGGCGCGCAACGCGGAGGTCGCGGCTTCCGAAGAAGCGGCTGCTGATACCACCTGCGGCTTGGTCGGCTTGAGCCCTGCGATATTGAAGTTGCGGCAACAAATTGCGCAATTCGCCGATTCGCCGTTTCCAGTGTTGATCGAAGGCGAGTCCGGCAGCGGTAAAGAGTTGGTGTCGAGTTGCTTGCATCGTTTGAGTGAGCGCGCGAAGAAACCTTTCTTGGCGTTGAACTGCGCTGCGATCTCGCCGACCTTGGTCGAGCCGACGCTGTTTGGTTACAGCAAAGGCGCATTTACCGGCGCGATTACTGCGCGTTCCGGCTATTTTGAAGATGCCATCGACGGCACTTTGTTTTTGGATGAGATCGGCGAATTGCCGTTTGAGTTGCAAGCTAAATTGCTGCGGGTGTTGGAGAACGGCGAATTTCAACGCGTCGGTGAAACGCAGACGCGCAACAGCAATGCACGCATCGTCGCCGCCACCAATCGCGACTTGCGCGCGGAAGTGCGTGCAGGCCGTTTCCGCGCCGACTTGTATCACCGCTTGAGCGTGTTCACCGTAAGCGTGCCGCCATTGCGCGAATTGAATGACGATAAGCTCGGTTTGCTACAACACTTCCGCTCTTTTTACGCCAAGCAGGTGAATACCAAACCGTTTGAGCTTGATGCAAAAGCCAACGCGCGCTGGGTCGGCTACCACTTTCCTGGCAATGTGCGCGAGTTGCGCAACATTGTTATTCGCCTAACCACTAAGTACGGTGGACAGACTGTTACTGCGCAGCAGTTGGAAGACGAGCTGGATACTGAGATGTATACGCCGACCGGCGGCGAGTTGCCAAGCGACAACAAATCCTTGGAAGAAATGGCGAAGAAGCATTTGCAAAGCCAAACCAATTTCAGTCTGGATCAAACGCTCAAGCAGTGGGAGCAAAGCTATGTCGAGGCGGCGCTCAAAATCACCCATGGCAATCTGAGTCAAGCGGCCAAGCTGTTGGGGGTTAATCGCACCACCCTTTATTCGCGCATGCAAGCCTATCAACCCGGTGCCGAAGAATAAGCGTGTACAACGAGCACTTCGGCCTTAGCCAACCGCCTTTTAAGATCACCCCCAATACCGCGTTTTTCTTTCCCGGTGGGAATCGTGGGCCGATACTCGACGCCTTAGTGTACGCAATTACGCAGGGCGAAGGCATCGTCAAGGTCACGGGTGAAGTCGGTAGCGGCAAGACCATGTTGTGCCGCATGCTGGAATCGCATTTGCCGGATACGGTAGAAACGATATATCTCGCGAATCCAAGTGTTTCGCCGGGCGAAATTTTGCACGCCATCGCCTTTGACCTGCATTTGGTATTGCCGCAAGACGCTGGGCGCTTGCAGGTAATGCAGTTGTTACAAGAATATTTGCTGCAGCGACATGCCGAAGGGCGGCAGGTGGTGTTATTTGTAGAAGAGGCGCAAGCGACCCCAATCGCGACGTTGGAAGAAATTCGGTTGCTTTCAAATCTCGAAACGCATCATCACAAGCTATTACAAATTGTTTTGTTCGGCCAACCGGAATTGGATGAAGCACTCGCCGAGCCGAATATTCGCCAGCTTAAAGAGCGTATTACCCATAGTTTTCGCCTCGATCCGTTGAATGCTGGCGATATCCGTGCGTACTTAAATTTCCGTATGCGTCAGGCGGGGTACAAAGGACCGGATTTGTTCAGCGTCGGTGCGGTACGCGAAATCGCCCGCGCCTCGCTGGGTTTGACGCGACGCATCAATATCATTGCGGATAAAGCCTTACTCGCAGCCTATACTGAAAAAACCCATGAGGTCAGTCCGCGGCATGTGTTCGCCGCAGCCAGGGATGCGGAGTTTATCGATATCGTGCCGCGGCGTTTATGGGGTATGGGGTTGGGCGCGCTGGGCTTGTTGGCTTTGGGGGTAGGTATCGGCATGGCCGTCTCGTCCTGGCGACATGTCGATTCGAGTAAACCATTACCAGCGGCAACGGTCGCTATCGCGCCCACCACAGCGCCGACAACCGCTGTAACGAAAGCGGTGTCCACGGATCTTGTGCAGGCAAGACTGGATGCTTCGGAGCAATGGTTGGCGAGTTCTCAACCAGAGGCAATCAGTATTCATATCCAACTGCTTGGGGCGGCAGACACCAAGCGCTTAGAAAACTACTTGCAGGAACTGGGCAAAGTCGTTGATATCGAGCAGGTTTTTGTGTACCGTACCAAGGCAGGTGGCAAGTCGGCATTTAGTGTGATTTACGGTCGTTACCCTGATCGCGCCCAAGCCAATGCAGCGCTAGAACATTTACCCGCCAAGCTACGCGCGCAGCGGCCTTATTTGCGCACCGTGCAAGGCATGCGCGCCGAAATTGGTGCCAAACCTAATCACTGAGGACTAAGTTGAAGCAGAATCTCCCCGCTCTTTCCATGCTGCCTCGGCTGACATTGTTAGTCGGCTTGCTTGCGCTGCATGGTTGCGCTTCTGATGTGACGCGCTTTCCGCCTTCCGCAGGTCATATCAGCGAAAAACCCAAAGCAGATAACGCCAGCAATATCCCGGCACCGGTGCAAGTACCCTTGGAGTTGCCGCCACCGAAAGTGCTGGCGAAGCCGCTCACCTATAACGTCGTGGTCACCGAAGTGCCAGTCAAAGAGTTATTGTTTTCGTTGGCGCGCGACACCAAGCTCAATATCGATGTCCATCCGAACATTCACGGCGTAGTCACGCTGAATGCGATAAATGAAACCTTGCCAGCGATTTTGGATCGCATCGCGAATCAAGTGAATATTCGCTACAAGCTAGAAGGCGATACGCTGATTGTGACGCCGGACACACCTTTCTTGAAATCGTATCAGGTGAATTACGTCAACCTGTCGCGCAAAACCAGTTCCAGCATTGCGGTTGCGACGCAGGTGGCTACCACCGGCTCAACCTCCACGGGTGGCACATCCGGGGGCGGGGGTGCTGCCGGTAACAATAGTTCCAGCACCACCGTTACTGGTACGTCCAGCAATGATTTTTGGGAGGTGATGACGTCGAATATTCGCGATATCTTGAAATCCACGCGCAGTGCAGTACAGTCCTCAGAAGATAAAAACGCCCGTGTTGAAGCGATTCGCGCTTCACGAGAAGAACGGTTGCAACAAGCAAATGCGGTGGCGCGTGCAGGCCAAGCTGCGCCGCAGTTGGCGCGCGAACTCTTCGGAAAAGCGGCGGAGTCGCTCGACGAGAAAAAGGACGATGTGATCGTCAATCCGGTTTCCGGCACCGTGCTGGTCATGGGAACGGAGGCGCAGCACAAGCTGGTGAGTCAATATATCGATGGCGTAACTGCAGCAGCAGCGCGCCAAGTTTTGATTGAAGCGACCATTGTCGAAGTGACGCTTAAGGATCAATTTCGTGCCGGTATTGATTGGTCACGCGTGGCTACATTAGCCCTGGGTTCAAGCACTGGTTTTAATTTTTCATCTGCAACAAATTTAGCCGGAAGCCTCACAGGTTTTCAAACGCTTACATACCAAAATGCGAATAGTAATTTTAACGTTGGGATCAAGCTTCTCGAATCCTTTGGCAATGCGAGAGTGTTATCCAGCCCGAAGTTATTGGTCCTCAATAATCAAACATCCATCCTGAAAGTTGTAGATAACTTAGTGTATTTCTCTGTTCAGGTCACGCCGGGATCGACAACCGGAACCACCATTACTCCCGCCACGTATTCCACCACAGTGAATACCGTGCCGGTGGGTGTGGTGATGAGTGTGACGCCGCAAATTAATCAGAATGGGCGCGTTACTTTGATGGTTCGCCCAACCATCTCGCGTCAAAATGGCTTCGTTTCGGACCCGAACCCCGCACTAAATTTAACGAATCAAGATGGAAGCCGCGTCAGTAATGATGTACCCGTCATTCAAGTGCGTGAAATGGAATCCGTGTTGCAAATCACCAGTGGTGAAACGGCAATTTTGGGGGGGTTGATGCAAGACGATGTGGCGAAAAATCGCGACGGCTTGCCCGGTCTGACCGATAACCCGGTGACCAATATCTTGGCCGGTACGCGCGACCGCAAAGCCACACAAACTGAACTGGTGATTTTTCTGCGGCCAACGGTGATCACCAATCCGAGTTTGTCGAGTGATGAGCTGTCTTTTTACAAACGCTTTTTACCGCAGCCTTCTGCTAAATGAGTTTATTGCTAAAGGCGTTGCAACAGGCTGATCGCGGATCGAATCTTGCGCTCGAACCGATGGTAGAACGCCCCGTTGAAACCCCGGTAACGCCCCCCGCATCAGCCAAAGCCGCAGCGGCTTTAATGCTGGAAAAGCAGGCGAATTCTGAGAAACGCCGGTTATTGATTTTGTTGGGAGCGTTGGTGGTCGTGGTGGTGGGTATGGGGGTTTATTTTTACCTTGCCGTGTTCATGCCATGGGTGTTTTTGCCAAAGCAGCCGGTCACATCTCTCGCTGCGATCACCAACACCGTCGCCGTGCCTGCGCAGTTGACGACAGGTGTGCAGGTCATCGCAGCGCCTGTGCCAGAGGCCTTGCCGATACGTGCTGCGGCTAGCTCTACGCCAACGGTAGCGACTGCACCCCAACAGAGCACGGTTGAAACTGCCAAGCAGGTACCAGCTGCGCGCAATGCAGTTAGCCCTGTGGTTGGCGAGCGTAGCATCCAGATCAGCGGTGGCCACGTTACGCCGCAAGCGGGCGCTAATGCTGGAGGCGTGATGGCGGCGTATCAGTTGCTGCAAGGCGGGCGTTTAGACGAAGCGCGGCGCGCTTATGAGGCGTTACGTGCGCTAGAACCTAGGAATGTTGATGTGCTGCTGGGTTTGGGTTTGATTGCACAACGTCAGGGGCGCTCGGAAGATGCCGCTCAATTATATTTAAAGGCGTTAGATATCGATTCCAAAAACGCCTTTGCGCAAGCCAGTCTCAGCAGCCTGATTGCGCACACCGACCCAGCTGTCGCAGAGGGAAAATTAAAAGCACTCATCGCACAACAGCCGGCCGCATTTTTGTTTTTTCGTTTAGGGAATGTCTATGCGGCGCAAGGGCGTTGGAACGAAGCGCAAAAAGCGTATTTTGATGCGCAGCGATTAGAGACGGACTCGCCCGACTATGCTTTCAATTTGGCGGTGAGTTTGGAACGTATCAATCAGCCGCGCGTTGCGCTGGAGTACTATCAGCGTGCGCTCAAATTATCACAATCCAAGACGGCGGTGTTTGATGTGGCGCAGCTTAAATCGCGCATTCAACAGTTGAGCGACGCAAAATAACGGGAACTACGGCGGTCTCCGTGGTTAACAAGGTTTTTCTGAATGTCTGAACAGCGTAAAAAACAACGCTTAGGTGAGCTGTTAGTGCAGCAAGGGCTGATCACGCACGATCAGCTGCGCATCGCCTTGATCGAGCAAGCACAAAGCGGTTTGCCCTTGGGTCGGCAATTGGTGTTGCTCGGTTTTATTACCGAGGCCGTGATCCGCGACATCGTGGCGCATACCATTGGCCAAGAAAGTGTCGATTTGGCGAGTGTGGCGCCGGATGCGGAAGCGATGAAGTTGATCCCGGAGGATTTCGCGCGGCGTCATAATTTATTGCCGATCGCCTTGGATGTCGATCGGCACCTGTTGGTGATCGCAATGTCGGACATGTTCAATGTCGTTGCGCTCGACCAATTGCGCGCGATGGTCGATTCGCAAATCGAGATTAAAACGGTACTCGCCGGTCTGGCGCAATTGCAGGAATACATCGACCGTTTCTACGGCTACGATCTGTCGGTCGATGGCATTTTGCGCGAAATCGAAACTGGCGAGATCGATTATCAAAGTCTGCAAACGGCAACGGGTGAAATGGAATACACCCAGCCGGTGGTGCGCTTGGTCAATTCGCTGTTGGTCGATGCAGTGAAGCATGGCGCATCCGATATTCACTTCGAGCCGGAATTTGCCTTTTTGCGTATTCGCTATCGCATCGATGGCGTATTGGAGCAAGTGCGTAGTCTGCACAAAACCTATTGGCCGAGCATCGTCGTGCGCTTGAAGGTCATGAGCGGCATCAACATCGCCGAGACGCGTGCGGCCCAAGATGGACGCTTCTCGTTGAACCTTTCCGGACGTCCAATCGATTTTCGCGTATCGACGCAACCGACGGTGTATGGCGAAAATATCGTGTTGCGGATTTTGGATCGCGAGCGTTCCATTATTCCATTGGAGCGCATGAATCTGGATGCCGAAACGC
>JAHECG010000143.1 GCA_024641855.1 Betaproteobacteria bacterium
CTGTACCCGCATCATCCACTGGCCACAGCGACATTAAGGTATTTGAATTGCCCGCCAACATAAAGGCGTAGGGTAAGCCCATCACGCCTTCGCCGCTGACGTTGCGACCGATACCGGTATCACACGCCGACAACAGCACCAGATCGGTATTGAGTTGTAAATCCAAGACATCGGTATCCTGCAGGTACCCTTGCTCCGGCCCATCTCCCATGGACAGCACCAAGGCGCTGCGCTCATCGTCCACATAACCATGGGTAGCAAAATGCAGAATTCGATACTGCTTGAGCTTCCCGCTACTTTGCAGCTGATTCAATTGTTTGCGGCTGGCTTGCGCGCCGAGCTTTTGCTGTCCCCCTGGGTATAACTTCAGCATCGCGGCCGATTCAACACGCGTACCGGGGAGCGGCGGCCAATTTGCGCTGGCCAGCAAGCGCGGTAGGCTGCGCGTGGTTGCGCCTTTATTTTTAGCCATGCTGTAATCCGGATCAGCGAGTGTCAATAATGCAGGGCCAGCTGTTTTTGCAGAACGGGGGCGCGTCGAGAGTTCCTCATGCACCGCCAGCGACTGCACATAGGCAATGTCCAACATATCGAGAATCGGTGTACCGCCATTCGAGAGCGTTTCAAATGGCAAATAAGACAGTTCACCATCTGGACTGATCACCAAGCGCTGCACCTGTTTCAAGTCTGCTTGAAAGGGCTCCAACAAGCGCTTGAAGATTGCGTCACCCAATTCAGAAAATGACTGCGCGCGCACCGACCCGGCACTCGGCTGCTCGGTCGCGGCGAACGACCCATCGACTTGCCGCCAAATCGGAATACCTTGCAGCACCAAGCCCGCATCTTTGGCCTGCGCTGGCGTAAAAAATTGACGATCATGATTTTCTTCTGCGCCCGACTGCAGCAACTTACGATAAAGATCGAGGGTTGCCGCCATCGATTCAGACACCGGCACAAAATGGTTGATCAGCCGATGAGAAGAGCCCCACTGGGCCGTATGCTCAGGATCGGGTACCACCAAACTACCAACATAGCCTCCGGGCACGCGCAGCCAGGAGAGGTAAGCCTCCTTCGCACCTAGCGATGAAAACGCTTGGCCGGGCTCCTTGCGCTTTTGCTCATGCAGCAAAATATCGATGCCCCCGCCCCCTAACCATGCCTTACGCGGTGATGCACCGGCGGCTTCCGCCTGGCGTGCCGCGAGTTCCAGAAGATATTGTTCCTGATAGTTCGCCTCTTCGTCTTGCGCCACCCTCAATAAAGCGGTGCTCAGCGCAGCCTCAAGGGGAGATGCGCCTGATAATTTCGTGGCTACATCGCGTAACTGCGTGAGCAATCCCAACTGCGCCGTAAGCTTTGCCCGCGCTGCATCATCACGAATACCGGCAAACTCTTGTTGCCAGCGCTTGATCCGTAAACGCCGCAACAACGACTGCGCGCGCAACGACTCGGTGCTATCAATCGCTATTACGCCGCCCTGCTGAACCGCTCCTTTAATCCGCAAGCGACTCAGCGCATCGTAGCGCGCCAGGTCTTTGAGCCTGGAAGGCGACATCCCGATCAAACCAACGCGCTCGAAGTGAATCTGATCATCCAAGGCTGCATACAGCTGTTGTGCGTTGGCCTGCCCGCCTTTGCTGTTGGCCAAGGCATCGGCCAGCGCCCACACGATCTGCCGCTCGATGGAATTAAATTTACCGATTCGGCTATCGAGCAACCAGCGTGCGGATAATTTAAGCAGCTCAGGCTCTTGGCCTTGCGCAATGACTAGCAAATCCTGGAGATGCTGTAGTCGGCTACCTGAACATTTCCCCGACTGCGCACAAGCCTTGATCGCCAAGGCTAAAGTCTCGGTCGGTTTGACGGCTTGCGTTGAACGTAAACTGGCCAGCGCGTATTCAATCGTGAGAACGGTAAAACCACAATCGCGCTTGATCAGTTGCTTGATCTCAGTTGCGGTATCGATAGGCGCGTGCAACGCAACAGCTTGCGCCAGCGCGGCGCGCGCACGATAACTATCGAAAACACAACCAGAGCCAGTGTTTAGTTCCGGGTGATCTACCCTAACTTGCTCGACAACGCGATGCCATTGCGCACCCCGCTCCACCTCGCCCAGTTGATAGGACAGCCTTTCCAAATTCAAGGCGATCACCGGTACCGGTGCGAAATCTTTGTTTGCCAGCGCTTTGAGCAGCGGCTGCATCCAGGCTGCGGCCGCCTCCGCCGTATAATCGAGCGCCTCGTAATATTCAGTCTGCGCCACGTAGCTCACATTGCTTTCCAGACGTTGGCGCTGGTCTTTAGCCGTCAGGTCATTCGCTGGTTGCTCCGCTAACCAAGCAATGGTGCTGAGGCGCTTTTGCTCATGGGTCGCGTAATACGCCAGAAAAAGTTCGTCGTATCCCAGCTCTAACCAGACAATGGCAGTAAAGTCGGCCATGCCAGCCTGCCCACCGCAAAGGTTGAAGATCACGGTATCCAGCGTGCCATTCCATGGCGGCTCGACACACAGGTCGGTCAAAGCAGATAAGGCTGCGCCAAAGCGCTCGGTACGCGGCGCAGCCATCGTCTTTTCTAGATCATCGCGTAAGGTTTTCAACTGCGTTCGCAGAAGCAGCGCGCAGGGCTCGGGCTGTAGTCGGCAAGCTGCTTTGAACTTATCTAAATGGGGGCTCCAACTGCGCGTCTGAAACGTTTCAAAATCGTACCAACTGGGCATGCGCGCTTGGGTGAGCCGCTGCGCATAATCTTGCATCAGCGCCGTCATTTCCTGTGCCAGCACTGTGTCGGCTGCAATTTCAGGCGGTACAGACACCGGCAGGTCTTGCATGGCCATGGCCGGGGTGACCGCCATTAGCAACGATATCAAAATGGTTAGCGCGAAACGTTGCATGTATTTCCTTGTTGGCTTAACAAATAAATTCGACATCAACAAAAATCAATTCTGATTTGAGTTCCCTTGCGTTTAACTACCACGCACAATCCGTTCCATCTCCACCACGGATTTCAGCTTGCCGATTCCAGCAATTTCCAACGTCGTTTCGACTTTTATCGGGATCGGCAAATCGGGACTCATCCACAGTGTAGTTTGTGCAGCGGGCTGGGGGCCATTTTCATCAATGGCGCGCGACGATACTTGTATACGGAACGTATTAAAGACACCAGCCGGTAGCGTCAATTGTTCGCGTGCCTCAATACGCGCAGCGCCAGTTTGTGTTCGCGGCGGGAGCTTTAGGCCCGAGCCGAAAGTGACCTTATAGGCCGAAGTCCAGGAACGCCCGACTTGGAGCAAGCCGCCCGGCACATACTGCTGCGGCGGGTCATAGCGTGAAAGTTGATCCACGGCCAAAAGACCGGCGCTACCATCGTAAACTGCCAGCGCGTCAGGAATCTGCCCGTTAGAATCCGGGTACTCCATTTTCACCTCGATCAACTCCGGCTTAATGGAAATCACTCGGTAAACCACTCTCGTGGAACTCGTACGATTATTGTTGGCGTCCAAGGTGGTAATGCGCTGTTCATAAACATCGCCCAAATGGAACTTCGCTACCGAGTAAGCTTGATCCTTGCCATCAGCACCAGCACCCTGCACCACGAGTCGTGGCTTGGTCAACAAATTGAGCTTGTCATGCGCTGCCTCGGTGATGGTCCCATTCGGATACTTCTGGATAAAAGCGTAATAGTCGTCAACGTTGCGGCTGTCCTTAATGCGATCCCAGTCTTGTTTTTCAACACTGAACTCAGCCTGTAACTGCTGCGCCGTGGGTTTGGCATACGCGATGATCTTGCCGTCGTTGAATTGGAAATCGTCTTCCAGGCTGGTCGATTCCCAGGGGATCTGTCGTCCATCCGAAGCCTTACGTA
>JAHECG010000013.1:0-2842 GCA_024641855.1 Betaproteobacteria bacterium
GCGGTGTGGCTTGGCAAGACGCGCTTGATCGATAATATCGAGGTTTCTGCCGCTGCCTAGAGCCGGTATAATGCTCGCCTTTTGCTGGCCGGAAACATTTATGCAAAGAACCATGCTCAAGTCCAAGTTGCACCGGGTGCATGTCACGCATGCGGAATTGCACTACGAGGGCTCGTGCGCCATCGATGAGACCCTATTGGACGCCGCGGATATTCGCGAATACCAGCAAGTCGAAATTTACAACGTCACCAATGGCGAGCGTTTTACCACGTATGCGATACGTGCCGAACGCGATTCCGGCATTATTTCGGTGAACGGCGCTGCGGCGCATAAAGCAAACCCAGGCGATATCATGATCATCGCGACGTATGCGGTGTATAACGAGATTGAGTTGCAAAAGTACGCGCCGGTTTTAGTTTATGTAGACGAAACAAATCGGATTGTCGGTCAGCGCGATAAAATTCCGGTGCAGATGGCTTAACTCCGAGCAAGCAATAAAAAACTGCCGTAGAGAGGTGGTTGTACCGCAGGAGGGGAGCAGCAGCGTGGGGTGAGGTTTACAGACCCATATCCAGACTGTTTTGGCATTGAAATTTCCATCCCATAAACTTTCCAACATTCCTTATCAACGCACAAAAAAATGCGCCCAAAAAGGGCGCATTGAATTTGTAGAGGCCTGGTGACGTCTATCCAGACATCACCCAGGAGCCGGCTATTTACTTAAGAACGCCGACGCCGAGCACCTAGTGCACCAAGCAGGCCGATCCCGATCAGCGCTAAACTCGAAGGTTCTGGCACCTGATTAGGTCCCGGTGGTGGGGGTGGTGGGGCTATTGGTGCTAAGCTATATCCAATCACATCGAGTGCCCGCGTTTCCGCCGAAGTTAATGTCAGGAAAGGCGCACCGGTGTTGTTGGTAAAGGCATCCTGCACCTGCGTCGGGGTGTGTGTGACCCAATCGCCGTAGTCGCCGCCATTGTTGCAATTATTGAACTCGTCTATGTTGGTCGCGCCGCCGTCGATGGAGAAAAATGCGCGCGGTACTGTCCCGGAACAGGAGCGCGTTGCATAGCTACGAACACCCGCAGCCGCATAGCGGAACAAGTCTTCGGGTGAAGGTTGGCTCAGACCAAGCCCAAGTGAAGAACCCAGACCCAACACCTCGTTGATCTCGTGTTCGACGACGGAGATCAGGCTGTACATGGCACCGCCGCCGAAGTTGGCATCGTTCGTGATACCCAAATTCAAGCTGATGCAGCCGTCGAAAACACCTGTCAATCCACCGCTACAACCTTCCGCAGCTGTCCACGTGTGGCCGACTTGGTTAATACCAACTGCCCTTAAATTGGCGGATTTTGCGAAGAAACCAGTGTTACTGTTTAATGGATTGTTGGCACCACCAGGTATTGTGGCGACGGCGCTAGCGTCGTCGGCCGAAGAAGCGTCAGCCACGAGAGCGTTTCTAAATGCGGTGAAACCGGGGTTGTATACAAAGAAAGAGGTGCCACCGAGCCCAGAGCTCGAGTTACCAAAGGCGATGTTGACCGAAATGGGGTCGGCGAAAGTGTTTTGGTAAAAATTGATCGCGCTCTGGATAACGGAGATGGAGCTAGCGCTCATATTGGTGTTATATGTAGCGTTAATCGTCAACGCACTGGCCGGCTTAGGCAGTACGCAGACCATCACGCCGGCAATGACCAGCATTTTAGAAATTTTATTTAACACTTTAAATCCCCTATGTTTTTTTAAATTATTTCAAAAATAAGTCAAAGCAAAAATCACACCAGATAATATTTACCATATAAATCAAAGGTTCTTTTTTTGATAACATGTATCTAGGCAGATTTATGTAAAATTTATCGACAACTTATTATTAAGAGGAATTGGAGCCAAATCTCCGGATGAAACTACAGAGTAGGGGCTGTACCTAAGTCACGGATAGAGACCTAATTAGCAGCAGCAATTAACGCATGAGGTTTTAAATCAGCGCGCCGATCTTTTTGAGAAATTGAAAGCTTCGGCTTTCTTTAAAAAGTGAATAACAATAAAAAAGGCGACCTAAGTAGGTCGCCTTTTTTATGTTGGATTGGTGCCGGGAGGGGGAATCGAACCCCCATGATGTCGCCATCGCTGGATTTTGAGTCCAGTGCGTCTACCAATTCCGCCATCCCGGCTTGCAGCATGTTGCTAAACTACTGCGCTCGGCAGTTTGGGATCGGGCGGTGCTCGAAATCCTCATGTACATTTGAGTACATTCCGGTTTCTGCGCTCCGTCCGCTCCCAAACTGCCTTCGCTCGCTACGTTTTTCTACAGGCTGCAAAAACATCACGCTTAAGTCTGCTGCGCTATGTTTAAGTTTGGATTGAACCAAACAGAAGGCGGCATTATCCGCAGAAATGGGTTGCGTATCAAGTTCGGCTATAATTCAGCTCCCTGTTACCTGCCGTTTTCTCGGTTTTTCATGAGAACTCAAGATTTCGATTTTCGCTTGCCGCAAGAATTAATTGCGCAATTCCCCTCCGAAGCCCGGCGCGCCAGCCGTTTGTTGGCGCTGGATGGGTGCGACGGCATCATGCACGACAAAATGTTTGCGGATTTATCGGATTTGATCCAGCCCAACGACATTATCGTGTTCAACGATACTCGGGTGATCAAAGCACGGGTGTTCGGCAGCAAAGAGACGGGTGGTCAGGTGGAAATGCTGTTGGAGCGGGTGTTGGATGAAAAACACGCTCTGGCGCAGATTCGCGCCAGTCATGCACCGAAGCCGGATAGCCGCATTGAAATCAACGCTAACGCTGCGTTTACCGTGTTGGAGCGTCAGGGTGAGATGTACAAGGT
>JAHECG010000013.1:2942-54658 GCA_024641855.1 Betaproteobacteria bacterium
TGCGGCCGGGTTTGGAGGTGATCGAAGCGCATGGCGGCCTGCATCGCTTCATGGGCTGGGATGGGCCGATCCTGACCGATTCCGGCGGTTTTCAGGTATTCAGCCTGAACGAGTTAAACAAGATCAGCGAAGAGGGCGTTAAATTCCGCTCACCAGTGAATGGCGATCTGTGCTTTTTATCGCCGGAAGAATCGATGCGCATTCAGCGCGTGCTGAATTCCGACATCGTCATGATCTTCGACGAATGCACGCCGTATCCGGCAGATCTCCAGCAAGCTTCGGAGTCGATGCAACTTTCGCTGCGTTGGGCTGAACGTTCCAAGCGGGCGCATGCCGATAATCCCAATGCCTTGTTCGGCATCGTGCAAGGCGGGATGTACCCGGAACTACGTTTGCAGTCGTTGCAAGGCCTGGAAAATATCGGCTTCGACGGCTACGCCATCGGCGGCTTGTCGGTGGGCGAGCCAAAAGAAGAAATGCGCAAGATTTTGAATTACACCGCGCCCTTGCTGCCGCAGGATAAGCCTCGCTATTTGATGGGGGTGGGTACACCCGAGGATCTTGTGGAATCAGTGCAAGCCGGTATGGATATGTTCGATTGCGTCATGCCGACACGTAATGCGCGCAATGGGCACTTGTTCACCCGTCATGGCGATGTGCGCATCCGTAATAGCCGTTATCGCCACGATACCAACCCTTTGGACGCCGATTGTAGTTGCTATACCTGTCGCAACTTCACCCGGGCTTATCTGCATCATTTGGATAAATCCCAAGAAATACTGGGCGCGACGCTCAATACCATTCATAACATGCATTATTACCAAGAACTGATGCGCGGGCTGCGGGAAGCGATTGTTGCAGGGCGGTTACAGAGCCATGTCGCGGAATTCCGGCAGGGGCGGGCTAGTTTGTGCTAAAATTTGCCGCATTTTTAGACCGCCGAATCAACGGCGGCCGATCTAACAAAACATGCGAAGCTAGTCTTCGTCCCTCTCTCCCACCTGTGGGAGAGAGCTAGGAGAGAGGGCAAGCTTGTTTTTAGCGTGTATTTTTTCTTTGGAGACAACCGTGTTCATTAGTGATGCCATTGCTGCACCCGCCGCTGGTGCGCAAGACCCGATTATGGGCTTGCTGCCGTTTATCATCATATTCGTTCTGTTCTACTTCATGCTGATTCGTCCGCAAATGAAGCGTGCCAAGGAACAGAAAAAAATGGTCGATGCGCTGCAAAAGGGCGATGAGGTCATTACCACCGGTGGTTTGTTAGGAAAAATTACTAAAGTCGGCGAGCAGTTCGTGAGTTTGGAAATTGCCGAAAATGTCACCATCCAAGTGCAGAAGCAAACTGTGCAAACGCTGTTACCCAAGGGCACTGTAAAAAGCGCCGCGTAAAGCCTCCTAACCCGCAACCCGGAACCGTTTCCCTCATGAATCGTTACCCTCTTTGGAAATATATTGTCATTGCGACTGCCTTGGTGCTCGGCTTTTTTTATACCCTGCCCAATTACTACGGCAATGAACCTGCGGTGCAGATTTCAAGCGACAAGTCTGCGGTCACGGTCGATGTCGGGACTGTGCAAAGCGTAGAAAGTATCCTCAATCTTGGCAAAATACCTTATCGCAGTGTGAAGCTGGATGGTAAGAGTGTCAGCGTTCGTTTTAGTGATGTCGATATTCAAAGTAAAGGTGCGACGGCGTTGCGCGAACAATTGGGTGAATCCTATATCGTGGCGCAAAATTTATTACCGCGCTCTCCGGAGTGGTTAACGCATTGGGGTGCATTGCCGATGTATTTAGGCTTGGATTTGCGCGGTGGCGTGCATTTCCTATTGCAAATGGATACCAAGGCGGCATTCAGCAAGGCCATGGAGCGAAATGCGAGCGATGTTCGTAGCAGTTTGCGCGAGAAGAAGATTCCTTACGACAGCGTAGCGCGTCAAGGCGACCAAGTTCGTGTGGCGTTCCCGGACGCCGCTACGCGCGATAAAGGCAAAGACGCAATTCAGTCACGCATTTCAGATCTGTTTCTGAAAGACGTGCAAGATGGCAATGTACCGACGCTAATTGCCAGCTTACGTCCTGAAGCCTTGCAGCAGCGCCAGGAGTTGGACATCAAACAAAATCTAACCACCTTGCGTAAGCGCGTGAATGAGCTAGGTGTAGCGGAACCTATTATCCAGCAACAAGGCTTGGATCGGATTGTGGTGCAACTACCAGGTATCCAAGATACCGCACGTGCCAAACAAATTTTGGGCCGTACCGCGACCTTGGAATTACGCATGGCGGACTTTACCGAGGCGGAAATCAACGCCGCGCAACAAGGCCACGTACCTTTAGGGGCAAAGCTATTGCAGGATCGACAAGGCGATGGCGGAACTGCGCCGATCTTGATTCGAAACAATGTCGTACTCACTGGCGAATACATTACCGGTGCCGGCCCAGATCGTGACGACTACGGTAAACCGGCAGTGCGTATTGAATTGGATGCACGCGGTTCGCGCATTTTCCAGCAACTGACACGTGAAAATGTCGGCAAGCGTATGGCTATATTGTTGATCGAAAAAGGCCAGGAAGAAGTGGTGACGGCACCGGTGATTCGCGGCGAAATCCCGAATGGCCGCGTACAAATCACCGGCAACTTTAGCGCTGATGAAGCAAACAACGTTGCACTATTGTTGCGTGCCGGTGCGCTGGCGGCGCCGATGGAAATTATCGAAGAACGTACCGTTGGCCCTAGCTTGGGTAAAGACAATATCGAGCGCGGCTTCAACTCCACCATGATCGGTTTTGCTGCGATTGCCGCCTTCATGATTTTTTACTATCGCGCATTCGGTTTGATCGCGACCACGGCATTGGGTGTGAACGTGCTGTTCCTGATTGGGACTCTTTCCTTGTTGCAAGCCACGTTGACTTTGCCCGGTATCGCCGGTATCGCGTTGACGGTGGGTATGGCCATCGACGCGAATGTTCTAATTTTTGAACGGATACGCGAAGAATTGCGCAATGGAAATTCTCCGCAAGCGGCGATTAGCGCAGGGTTTGATCGTGCGTGGGATACGATTTTCGATTCCAATATCACCACCTTGATCGCGGGATTCTTTTTGTTCTGGCTTGGTTCTGGGCCAGTACGCGGTTTTGCGGTGGTATTGTGTATCGGTATCGTGACCTCGATGTTTAGTGCGGTGACGGTATCGCGCGGCATCGTCAACTTGACTTATGGCCGATCCAAAAAATTGGCTGGACTATCGATCGGGTAATGGCGATTGGTTATTGGGCCAGCGGATTGTTGGCGACGCGTTAAACGGCGAACCTAGGAAATATTATGGAATTTTTTCGGATTAAAAAAGATATTCCTTTCATGAAGTATGCCAAAGGGACGGGTTACGTCTCAGCAGCCACGTTCATTCTGGCGGTGGTATTTTTGGTGTGGAAGGGGCTGAACTTAGGCGTGGATTTCACTGGCGGCACCGTGATGGAAGTGCGCTACGCCAAAGCCGCAGAAATTCAAAGCATCCGTGAGTTTCTAGGAACGCATGGTTATCCAGAGACCAGTGTGCAAAATTTCGGTGCATCGCAAGATGTATTGATTCGTCTTCCGGTAAAGCAAGGTGTAACGAGCGCTAAATTATCGGAACAAGTTTTAGCCGTATTGCAACAACAAGAAGCTGCGGTCAAATTGCAGCGCGTCGAATTTGTCGGCCCGCAAGTGGGGCAAGAGTTGCTGTATGACGGCTCCTTGGCCTTGCTCGCTGTATCCGCAGGGATCGTGTTGTATCTCGCACTACGCTTCGAGTGGCGTTTTGCGGTGGGTGCGATTGTGGCGACCTTTCATGATGTAGTGATTATCGCCGGCATGTTTGCGTTTTTTCAGTGGGAATTTTCGCTCACTGTTTTAGCGGCACTGTTGGCCATTTTGGGTTATTCGGTGAACGATACCGTGGTGGTGTTCGACCGGATTCGCGAGAACTTCCGCAAAATGCGCAAAGGTACGGTACCTGAAATTATCGACAACGCGATTACCCAAACGCTGTCACGTACCGTGATTACCCATGTCACAACGCAGCTCATGGTGTTTTCCATGCTGTTTCTCGGCGGTGAAATTCTGTATTACTTTGCGTTGGCGCTGACCATCGGGATTATTGTCGGTACCTATTCCTCGGTGCTGGTGGCGAGCCCAATCGTGATGTGGCTGGGTGTGTCACGCGAAGATTTCATTAAGGCCGAGAAGAAGCCTACGACTGAAGAAGTGCTGCCTTAATCCATTCACCGCTACCACCGGTGTTACCGGTGTGATTAGGGCGGTGAATCCATCACTGATACCCGATAATTATTTTGGATCTTTTCGCTCAATTCCTCGATATCGTCCTACATCTCGATCGGCATCTTGTGCTGCTGATCGCGCAGTACGGCTATTGGGTCTACGGTATTCTGTTTCTCATTATCTTTTGTGAGACAGGCTTGGTCGTTACGCCATTCTTACCCGGTGATTCCTTGTTGTTCGTGGTGGGTGCTTTATCCGCGACCGGCGCCTTGGATTTGCAGTGGGTCATCTTGCTGTTGATGGCAGCAGCGTTTTTAGGCGACAACACCAATTATTGGATCGGGCGTTTTGTCGGTCCGCGTGTGTTCAAAAAAGAATCGCGCTGGTTGAACCGTGCCCATCTGGCCAAAACGGAAGCGTTTTACGTGAAGCATGGCGGGAAGACGGTTTTGTTTGCGCGCTTTTTACCGATCCTGCGCACCTTTGCGCCATTCGTAGCTGGCATTGGGCACATGTTCTATAATCGCTTCGTGCTGTTTAGCATTAGCGGTGCCATCTTGTGGATTAATGGTTTGGTCTTGGCGGGCTATTTCTTCGGCAACATTCCGTTGATTAAAAACAACCTGACGGCGGTTATTCTCGGGATTATCGTGGTGTCGCTGCTTCCGGGTTTGGTGCACTACGTTCGTGAACGTGCACGCGGCTAATATTGCACGGTTGTTTTTAAAACGGATCACCACAGAGAACTCAGAGTTCACAGAGAAAATTCAATCAACTGTGATTGTCTAGCGCACGACAACGAAAAGATTTTCTCCGTGCGCTCTGTGATCTCTGTGGTGAGAATAGATTTTGACGGTCTACTTTAAGCCTAATAATTCAACATCAAATACCAAGGTCGCATTGGGTGGAATCACGCCGCCAGCACCGTGGCTGCCATAGCCCATGGTGGATGGAATAATCAGCGTGCGCTGACCACCAATCTTCATACCCGCAACACCTTCATCCCAACCCCGAATGACTTGTCCTGCGCCCAGGTTGAAGCTGAAGGGCTCGTTGCGGTCGCGCGAGCTGTCGAATTTTTTGCCTTTTTGGTCAGTCGCTTTTGCATCGTACAGCCAGCCTGTGTAGTGCACTGTGACACGTTGACCGGCTGTGGCGGTAGCGCCATCGCCGATTTTGTGATCGATTTTAACCAGATCGACGCCGACTTTGGCTTGCGCGTGTGCAGGTGTAGCATCTTCATTGGCAATAGCTAATGCGGGTAGCGTGGCTAAGCCTAAAGCGGTTAATTGGGTAATAGTGCGAATCAGGGTTTTACGCATGAGCAACTCCAAATTAAAAAGAGCTATCTTACCGACAAAGTCTAGCCTGGCCAACGTTACATTTACTAGAATGTGGATTCTTGCAATTTTCGCTAACCGCGTGCATCAATCCAATTTAGAAAATCAATTCTTAGATTAAACGTTATGCGTGCATGGGGTCTGGAACAAATCCGGAATACACCGATTTATACGGTGTTGCATCCGACTTTAAAAAAGCTCGATTGGCCACAAGATTGGCCAAGTCTCGCGGACTATCAACGGCTGCTTGATGGGTTGCCACAACCGGTGGTGACGGCTAGCGGAAAGCCGCTTCATGTCGTTGCGCAGGCAACAGAAAAACCGCTGGATTGGCAGCATGGCTATGAACCGCGCATTTATTTGCATGGTGAATTGCAAACGCGTTTGGAGAGTTGGCACGATTGTTTTAACTGGCTTACCTGGATCACGCTCCCTTTGTCCAAAGCTGCCTTGAATGCACGTCAGTATGCGCTTTTAGAGGCGCGTCAGATGATGGGCGAAGCGGCAGGACCACGCAGTGCTAAACAGGATACGTTGACGCAGTTCGACGAAAGTGGCGTGATTGTTCTGAGTGCTGAATTGGAACTTACCCAACTTTTGCGTGATTTTCGATGGAAGTCATTATTTTGGGAACAGCGCGATGAAGTGCGCACTAATATGCGTTGCTTTTTGTTTGGCCACGGCTTGATGGAACGTGCGCTTAACCCTTATCGTGGTCTGACGGGTAAAGGCATTGTACTGCCAGTGACGAAGGAGTTCTTGGATCGACCGTTGGCAGATCAGTTGATGCAGGTCGATCAAATGCTGGCGCAACGCATTACCGATACAAGCCAATTTTTAAGTCCGTTGGATTTAGCGCCGGTACCGATCCTGGGATTTCCGGGTTTTACGGCGGACAACGAGCGGGCAGAATATTACGAGGATGAGCGCTACTTTCGGCCTGGACGAAGTTTACGGGTTAAATAGCCCGCCTTGGCTGGAAGTCGGGCGTGTGGAAAATTCGATGCGATTACGCCCACCGTGTTTGGCTTGGTAGAGCGCATCGTCTGCGGCTTTTATTAGGGCGTCTCCGGTTTGAATATCCGGGAAGGTGGCGATGCCACCGCTGACCGTTGTGCAGAAATGCGCATTATTGTATGGGTGTCGTATTTGCGCAAAGTCCTGGCGAATCCGATCGATGATGTGATAAGCCTTCCCGACATTGGTATGCGGCAATGCGATCAAAAATTCTTCGCCGCCGTAGCGGCACAGAACATCATGTTTTCGGAGGCGTTGTTTAAGCAGCCACGCCAAGCTGCGAATGACTTGGTCGCCGATGGGGTGGCCATAACTGTCATTCACTTGTTTAAAGTTATCAATATCCAACATCACGACGGCTAAATCCCCGTTCTCATGCGCGACGCTGGAGAGAATGGTGTCCAAGGTGTTTTTTCCGCTGGTGTGATTCAGTAGCCCCGTCAAGCTGTCGTGGTACATGGAGCGGCGTAGGCAACGGTAACGCTCGATTTTGCTTTTGATAATGGCATTAAGAAAAATCGGGTTAAATGGTTTAGTGAGAAAGTGATCGCCGCCTAAACGCATGGCATCCACTTGCAGCGCGATGTTGGTTTCGCCTGAGAGGTAGACGATGGGGATGCTGATAAATTCATCGTGCTGGCGAATTACGCGTGCAGCTTCGACCCCGGTACAATTGGGCATGTACATATCCATCAAAATCAAGTCCGGATTGAATTGCTTCATTGCATTGAGGACTTGATAGGGATCTTGAATGGCGTGGGTACTGATCTGACTTTCCTGCAGTGTGCGCTGAATGAACACGCTGGCGGTCATCGAGTCTTCCACAATCAGAACCCGAAAGGTTTCCTGCTCCTGACGATCGTCCATTTCCAGAATTTGCGCCACGATGGTATGGGTGGCTGTACCCTCCGGCATACACCAATCGCAGCCGCTCCGCAGCGCTTGTTGCAGTTGATCAAAATCGGAGCGTATCGCGAGGCAGAGTAACTGCCCAACGGCAAATTGTTGCCGTAATGCCTTGATTCGTGTTTGCCATTCGCCATCCGTTAAACCACTGATATCCAGCAGCAATAAGGGGTCATTGTTGATATTTTCGGGTAAAGGATCGTCCCAACTTGAAAACTTGACCGATTTTCCAAAGTAACCCAATTGGGTCAACAAATCGCTCCAAACCTCCTTATCGTGCCCGATCAGCCAAACGCAACGCGTTAGATGGGTATCCTGTGCCAGCCCTGGCTGCGGTTCCTGGCGTCGTTCGGTCAAATTCGAGTTTGCTACCGAATAGTTTTCGATCATGTGAATCAGCGCGAGGATGCGTTCATTCAGATCGTCCGCTGCCACTTGTGGGATTGGGTGTTGAACTTCAACATTGAATAATGACAAGGCCACTTGTTCAAGTTCATGACTGGCATGGTGTAAAGCCGTAAAGCCCTTGTCGATCAAAAACTCGGTAAAGCTATTGATTGATACGGCAAGTTCGACAAAATTCTCAAAGCTTGGAGAGGATTGATAGCGCTGCCAGTCGTTCAGTAACGCTTGGCTTTTTTGATTAAGTTCGGTTGATGCAATAAACATGAGCGTTGATATTTCCAGGCCTTAGATAGGGTCCTAGGGTTATTAACGGCAGTTAGCAGGATTTATTTAGTGCGATAATTCGGTTTTATTGAAGTAATCCCTGCAAATTATGAAACCCTTTTCAGAAGCCTGCGAAAATAATCAAACACCGATTTTGGCCATTTTGCGTGATGCCTTTTCGCATGTAAAAAGCGTTTTGGAAATCGGTAGTGGCACGGGCCAGCATGCGGTGCATTTTGCCCGTAATTTACCGCATTTAGTGTGGCAAACGAGCGATCTACCGGCGAATCATCCGGGCATTCAATTGTGGTTGGAAGAGGCGGCGTTAACCAATACACGCTGGCCCATTGCGCTTGATGTTAAGCAGCAACCCTGGTTCATGGAACCGGTGGATGGGGTATTTACCGCTAATACACTGCATATTATTTCATGGGCCGAGGCCGAGTGTTTATTTAAGGGCGTTGGCCAAGTATTGCAAAACAACGGCGTGATGTGTGTGTATGGGCCATTCAATTACGGTGGTCAATTTACCGCACCCAGCAATGCGCGTTTTGACGCATGGCTTAAAGCCCGCGACCCCGCCAGTGGCGTGCGGGACGCTGAAGCGGTTTGGGCATTGGCTGAACAACATGGCCTGCATCTAGAAGCGGATCATGATATGCCCGTGAATAACCGCATCTTGGTACTGCGAAAACAAGGTTAAATTTCTAAAGTCCGTGCGGTTTTTTTCCGTTGTAGAGGTGTTGCTTTTGGAAAAAAACATGAACAAGCTTGCAGAAATCGATCAAAACAGTGCGAATGAGGGAAATGCCGCTGAATTGGGCAATCAGCTGGCGTTCAGCCGCAAGTTGCAAGGCGTGGCCAATAAAATTCATGCTGCGCGTAATATCGACAATATTCTGCTGGAAATTGGGACAGAAATCCGTGCCTTGTTAGAAGCGGACCGCGTCACGGTTTATAGCGTCAGCGACGATGGTACCGCCATCGTATCTAAAATCAAAACTGGCCTAGACGGCTTTAAAGACTTGTCGCTGCGTATTTCGCCCGCGAGTATCGCAGGTTATGTTGCGCTGAATAAGACGGTACTGAATATCACTAATGTTTATGATGCGAGTGAGCTTTCCCAGATCAGTGCGGATCTACGGTTTTTGAAAGAGGTCGACCAGAAAACAGGATATGTAACCAAACAAATGTTAGTAGTGCCTATCCTTGGCGAGAATCGAGACTTGTTGGGCGTGGTTCAACTCATAAATACACTAACGGGTTTGCCTTTTACAACATTGGCGGTAGAAGGCGTGTGCGATGTTGCCAAGACGCTGGCGGTTGCTTTCGAGTTACGGCGAAATTTACGCCCCGGCATGAGTACGAAATTTGATTATTTGGTGCGAGAAAACCTGATTTCTGCCGACGAGGTCAGCTTGGCTTCACGTGCTGCGCGTAAGCAAGGAAAGCTGCTCGAAGATGTTCTCGTCGACGAATTCCAAATACAGGTGAGTGATGTGGGGAGATCGCTTGCGGCTTTTTTTCAAGTTCCCTATGAGCCATTTAACCCAAATCGCATTAAACCCGTCGAGCTGTTAAAAAATCTAAAGCAGGATTTTGTGGAATCAAGTCTTTGGGTGCCGATCGAGGATACCCCGATGGGAGTCGTGATCTTATCGCCGGATCCTGAGCGGATTAAAAACGCACGTATCGCTAGTAACGTGTTTCCCAAACACCAATTGATTTATAAAACCTGCATGAAGCGCGAGTTTATGCAGACCATCGATTTATTTTTTGAAGATAAGGGTGGCGCATCAATTGGCGATTTATTGTCCAGCTTGGAAGATGAGGTGGTGGAGGATGTCGCTAGCGATGATCTGAGTGTTGTCATCGACAATGAGCTGGTTAAGCTGGTGAATAAAATTATTATCGAAGCATATCAACAAGGGGCTTCCGATATTCATATCGAGTCTGGAAATGGCAAGGACGTGACGCAGGTGCGTTTTCGTCGCGATGGCACGCTGGGTTCTTACATCGAAGTCCCCGCCAATTACCGAAGCGCCTTAGTTGCACGTTTAAAAATCATGTGCGATCTGGATATTGCCGAAAAAAGGAAGCCACAGGACGGTAAGATCAAATTTAAAAAATTTGGTGGGCCAGATATCGAGTTACGCGTTGCCACGATTCCGACTGCTGGTGGTGTCGAAGATATCGTGATGCGGATTCTTGCTGCAGGCGAACCGATCCCGCTCGATAAGCTCGGCTTGAGCCAGCGCAATTTCGAGACGATTCAAACGATCATTAACAAGCCATATGGCTTGTTTCTGGTCTGTGGCCCGACCGGATCGGGAAAGACTACCACGCTGCATTCAGTGCTGAAGTTTCTCAATACGCCCGAAACCAAAATCTGGACGGCTGAAGACCCGGTGGAGATTACGCAAAAAGGCTTAAGGCAGGTGCAAGTGAATCCGAAAGCTGGTCTGACATTTTCAGTGGCCATGCGCGCTTTTTTACGCGCTGATCCGGATATCATCATGGTCGGCGAGATGCGCGATCAGGAAACCGTCAGTACCGGGATCGAAGCCTCACTCACCGGCCACTTGGTGCTCGCAACACTACACACCAATAGTGCGCCAGAATCCATTATTCGCTTATTGGATATGGGGATGGATCCTTTCAATTTCTCCGATGCCTTACTCGGTATTTTGGCGCAGCGTCTGGCTAAACGATTGTGTACAAAATGCAAGAAAGCGCACATGGCTAGCACAGATGAAATCAAAGCGTTATTGCACGAATATTGTACTGAGTTGGCGGCTACTGATGCGTGGAAGCACAATGCCAAAGTAGTAATGGAAGACATTTATCAGGATTGGGTAAAACGATTTGCCGATGCTAAAGGGCAATTCACCTTTTACGAGCCTGTCGGTTGCAATGCCTGCAATAATTCCGGCTATAAAGGACGGTTGGGTTTGCATGAGCTGCTGGTCGGCAGCGATGCATTGAAAAAAAATATTCAAGAACATGCGCGCGTTGCTGAATTGCTGGCGACGGCATTGGCAGAAGGGATGCGCACGTTAAAGCAAGATGGTATTGAGCGCGTGTTACAGGGACTAACGGATATGAAACAAGTGCGCGCGGTGTGCATCAAGTAAATGGCTTTGCGTAGAGATTGACGCGGGCGTGCGGTGCACCTTCACTCGATATGCGACGTGCAAGTCATAACGCCATTTGTCTGCAGAGTCGACCATCCACGGCAGTTTTGATCGCGATTTACGTCACATTACAAATAAGCCATTGGTCAGCCGGTATGGGCATCCATCCTGTAGCTGCCTCCTGTTTTGCATAATATTTTTCAGTAATTCAATCGACTATCCGCGCAAACGCTAGGTAACTAATTGGTAAGCTAGGTTGCGTGAAAAATGGCATACAGATTGCAAGTCTATGTCATGCAGGCTACGCGAATGCGTGGCTTGTATCGGGAATCTCTCCTCTCCTTGATCCGAGCTTGGCCGGGTGGTTTGACCACCCGGCTTCTTTTTTTAGTGCGCAGCTTTCTGGCGTCTGGCATTTTCATACAGCGGTAGGACGCTGGGTAGATGGGCCTCGATATCGTTAATGCGGTTTGTCGGGTCGGGGTGGGTGCTTAAGAGTTCCGGTGGACTGCCGCCAGTTGACATCATTTTGCGCCATACGCTGACTGCATCGCGCGGGTCATAACCGGCACGTGCCATCAACTCCAAGCCAATGCGATCGGCTTCACGTTCTTTTTCACGGGAGAACGGCAGTGTTAACCCAATCTGTGCGGCGTTGCCGAGCAAACTGGCACTGCTTTGATCGAGTTTTAGAGCGCTAGACAGGATGTTTAATCCGACTTGCTCCGCCAGCGCTTGGGACATTGCTTCGCGAGTATGCTCACGCAAGGCATGCGCAATTTCGTGCCCCATCACAGCGGCGATTTCATTGTCCGTCAGCTTGAGTCCGTCTAATAATCCAGTGTAAATGGCCATTTTTCCGCCAGCGGCACAATACGCGTTGATCTCTTTGCTGGTAATAATATTGACTTCCCATTTCCAATGACGCGTATCCGGACGAAAGACGGTCGCTTGTTCGATTAATCCGAGCGCAATGGCGCGAACACGTCCTGTTTGTCGTGGGTTGACATTTAAAGCCCCGGCTTTTGCATACTTGTCTTTTTCTTGCGCATAGAAGGTAGCGGCCCCGCGTTCGGCTTCCTGCGAGGAAACGATCAGCAATTGTTTGCGTTCGACGCCCACAGCTCCGCGTTGGGTGGTGCTGGTACAACCGGCGGTAAACGCCAGTGTAATGATGAGTGCAACGATACGAAGGTTGGAGATAAACGAGGCCATCGAGCATATCCTTAGACGTGTTTTACCATTTCACGAGATGTACGTTCGGCAACGCCCGCCCTAAAAATCGTTCGCCGATTGTTTGAAACCGTAGCGGTACATCGGTGACATAAAAATCATAGCGTGGTTTGGTTTTATTCGGATTGCCGATCTGTTGTTCTTTGAGTAGTGCGGCGGTGTGTTGCGCCATGGCCTGGGCGGAGTCGATGAGGCGCACCGATGGCCCGACCACTTCTTGCAACAGCGGCTTCAACAGTGGGTAATGGGTGCAGCCAAGCACTAAGGTATCAACTTCTTGTGCGAGTACCGTTCTTAGGTAATCTTGTGCAGCAAGCCGGGTCACAGGGTGGTCGAGCCAGCCTTCTTCCACCAACGGTACGAACAGTGCGCACGCTTGTGAATACACGCGAACGGTAGGGTCGCTACGATGAATGGCTTGCGCATAGGCATCGCTGTTGATGGTGGTGGGCGTGCCGATGACGCCGATTTGTTGATTGCGTGTCGCAGCGAGTGCACCGATAGCGCCGGCGTCGATGACATCCAGCACGGGTACGTTGGATAAGGCATGGACTTTTTCAGCCGCGACTGCTGCCATCGTATTACACGCGATAATTAGCAACTTGACTTGTTTTTCGAGCAAAAAATTTGCGATCTGGGTGGTGTAATAGTCGATGGTTTCAACCGACTTCACGCCATACGGCACCCGTGCGGTATCGCCGAAGTAAATGATGTTTTCAAACGGAAGGCGCTCCATCAGTGCGCGCACCACCGTCAGACCGCCGATGCCGGAGTCAAAAACGCCGATGGGGGATTTAGGGTCGATTTTCATGGGCGGGATTATATCAGTCCAACCCATGCTGTCGGAGTGCCCATGCCGTGTGTTCGCGTACCAACGACGAAGGGTGGTCGCGTCGCGTTTGCAGTGCTGCGATGATCGCGGGAGCGGAAGGTGCATTACCTAACGCTACGGCAATATTGCGTAGCCATTGCGCATGCCCGATACGACGGATCGCGCTGCCTTGCAGGTTGGAATCAAAGTCGCTTTCGTTCCAGGCGAATAAGTCGATCAAGTGCGCATCGTCTAAATGATGGCGTGGGTGAAAATCCATTTCATGCGTGCTCTGCGCGAATTTATTCCAGGGGCAGACCAATTGGCAATCATCGCAGCCATAAATGCGGTTACCGAGCAGGGGGCGCAGTGCTTCCGGGATGGCCTCTTTGAGTTCGATGGTGAGGTAGGAAATGCAGCGTCGTGCATCGACTTGGTAGGGCGCAGTAATAGCGTGGGTCGGGCAGATGTCGATGCAAGACTGGCAAGTACCGCAATGATTTTCGGTGGGCGCATCAATGGGTAAATCCAAATCAGTATAAATCTCACCCAAAAAAAACCACGAACCATGTTCGCGTTGTAGTAATAAGGTATGTTTACCACGCCAGCCCAAGCCAGCTTGCTGTGCCAGTTCCACTTCCATCACCGGCGCGCTATCGGTGAAGATGCGATGTTGAAATAGGCCGATGGATTGCGTGATGCGATCTGCCAATTTTTGCAGGCGCGAACGCATCAGTTTGTGATAATCGCGGCCCAAGGCGTAACGTGAAATAAAAGCGCTCTGTGGGTCATGCAGAACTGCCCAGCTATCGCGTGTATGTGGTGGCCGATAGTCAAGACGGGCGCTGATCACACGCAGCGTGCCCGGTACGAGTTGCGCCGGTCGAGTGCGTTTCGTGCCGTGTTTTGCCATATAATCCATTGCGCCATGCTTACCTGCTGCCAACCATTCCAACAAGCGCTGTTCTGCCTGCGGCAGATCGACGCCAGCGATGCCGATGGCTTGAAAGCCGAGTTCTATTCCCCAGTTTTTAATTTGTGCTGCGAGTTGCTGCGAATCCATGCGGGGCATCATAGCAAAAAACAATTTTTACCACAGATATCTAGACGATTTGTAAGCTGCTCAGCGCGCTTAGGCGCTTCAATGGTGCATGATTTTGGTTTTAAGTTGGGTGCGATCCATGCATGAAATCGATTTAGCAAATGAAGATGCGACACTCGCATTCGGGGCGCAACTTGCGCAGGCGCTGATGCCGGGGTTGACGATTTACCTGGAGGGTGACTTGGGTGCAGGTAAAACGACACTCACGCGCGGGGTGTTGCGAGGCTTGGGATATACCGGAAAAGTCAAAAGTCCGACCTATACCCTACTTGAACTTTATACCATTTCGAGCTTATACTTGTATCACTTTGATTTTTATCGGTTCGCCGATCCGCAGGAATGGGTCGATGCAGGCTTCCGCGATTATTTTAATTCGGACAGCGTGTGCATCGTGGAATGGCCGGAAAAAGCCGGTGAATTTCTTCCCACGCCGGACTTACGAATTGAAATAAGCGCGCAGCAAAGTGGACGAAGTCTCCATGTCCATGCAGAAACGGAGGCGGGCAAGCAGTGTTTGATGCGGTTAAATTCAGTAGAGAAATCTTAGCGTCGTTAACCCGCATTGGAATTCTATTGTGCGTGTTTTCTGTACCCGCATTCGCTCAGCCCACGATCAAAATTAGCGCAACGCGCGTTTGGCCTGCGGCTGAATATACGCGAATTACCTTAGAATCCAAGCAACCCATCAACTACAAGCATTTTTTAGTAGATAGTCCGGATCGTATGGTGATCGATTTGGATAATGTCGAACTTGATACTACGTTGTCGCAACTATCCGGCAAGGTCGGCACAGATGATCCTTTTATCAAAGCGGTTCGCGTTGCGCGTTTCAAGCCGGGTGTAGTGCGCTTGGTGTTGGATTTGAAGACAGAGGTCAAGCCTTCCGTTTTCACCGTAAAACCGTATGGCGATTATGGGCACCGTTTGGTATTGGATATTTATCCGACGCATCCGGTGGATCCTTTATTGGCCTTGATGCAAACAGAGAGTCCAAGCGATGCTGCTGCAGGTTTGAGTCCGACGCAGCAAGTCGCAAAAGGGGAGAGAGCTACTCCGGAAAAAGGGCAAGCCGTGATAGCGGCAGAAGAAAAGGCCATCAATCCCAAGAAATCTAAAAAGGATAAATCTGCGCCGGATTTGGTGCGCTTGGTTACGGTTGCCGTTGATGCGGGCCACGGGGGTGAAGACCCCGGTGCCAAAGGTCGGCAAGGGACTTTGGAAAAAGCCGTCACATTTTCTATTGCGAAACGCGTCAAAGCCAAACTTGATCAAGAAGAAAATATGCGTGGTGTGTTGACACGTGATGGTGATTATTTCGTTCCCCTCGGAAATAGAGTGGTTAAGGCGCGCAAGGTTTCAGCGGACTTGTTTGTTTCGATTCACGCAGATGCCTTTAACAAACCCGATGCACGTGGCTCATCGGTGTTTGCGCTTTCAGAGAATGGCGCAAGTAGCGCTGCGGCACGCTGGTTGGCGAAGCGGGAAAATGATGCCGATCTCATCGGTGGGGTGAACATCGATGTCAAAGATAAATATTTGAAGCAAACGCTGTTGGACTTATCGCAAACCGCGACCATCAACGACAGCATGAAATTAGCAAAGGCTGTCCTCTCCGAATTGGGTGGCATCAATACCCTGCACAAAGGCGCTGTTGAACAAGCGGGTTTTGCTGTGCTGAAAGCGCCGGACATCCCTTCGATCCTGGTCGAAACTGCCTTCATTACTAATCCTGAAGAAGAGGCACGTTTGGGCGATGAAGACTATCAAGACAAGATTGCCGAAGCTATCGTTGCCGGCATCAAACGTTACTTTGCCAACAACCCACCCTTGGCAAGATCTAAACTGGCACGGAATTAAGCCCAGCCGATTCTAACGAAGGCACGATAGAAGCTGGACTTGCCGCGTTATAATGCGGTGCTATGTCTGGTATTCATTTACTCCCCGATTTACTGATCAATCAAATCGCCGCTGGCGAAGTGGTTGAGCGTCCTGCTTCCGCGCTTAAAGAGTTGCTTGAAAATAGCGTCGATGCCGGTGCGACTGCAATCGAAGTGCGGTTGGTGGAAGGCGGCATGAAGTTGATTCAAATCACCGACAATGGCACTGGAATCCCGGTTGCGGAATTGCCGCTGGCGTTAGCACGGCATGCGACCAGTAAGATTGCCAGCCTAGATGATCTGGAGCGCGTCGGTAGTTTGGGTTTTCGTGGTGAAGCGTTAGCGAGTATTGCTTCGGTTACGCGCATTGCGCTCACGAGTCGCAGCCACGATGAAGAACATGCCTGGCTTGTAGAAGGGGAAGGCGGTGCCTTGATGGCGCCACAGCCAGCGGCACACCCGATCGGCACCACCATCGCTGCACGCGATTTGTATTTCAATACGCCGGCCCGGCGTAAATTTCTTAAAACCGAAGCCACCGAGTATGCGCATTGTGAGGAGATGTTTAAACGCATTGCGCTCGCGCATCCGGCGATCGGCTTTACCTTGCAGCACAATGCACGCGTCGCCTGGCATTTGCGCCCGAGTGACTTGGCGACTCGCGTGCACGCCATTTTGGGTGAGGAATTCTCGCAAGCGGCGTTGGCGGTTGCGGTGGAAGCGACAGATTTATGCGTGCGTGGTTTTGCTGGTGTTCCAGCCTATTCGCGGGCCAGCCGCGATGCGCAGTATTGCTTTGTGAATGGACGCTTTGTCCGCGACAAGTTAATCGCGCATGCGCTGCGCGAAGCTTACAAAGATGTGTTGCACCAGGCACGTCATCCGGCTTACGTGTTGTTTTTGACGCTCGATCCAACAGGGGTCGATGTAAATGTGCATCCGACGAAAATTGAAGTACGGTTCCGCGATAGTCGTGCCGTACATCAATTTTTATATCACGCAGTGCATCAAGCGCTGGCGCGATCGGGTGGCGAAGACGTCGGCAATCATGCATCGGCTTCGGCTTTCTTTCCGCAAGGCACGACTCCGGCAAGCGCTTTTGGGTATTCAGCATCGCGTTTTACGCCTCAGGCGCGGCCGGTGCAAAGCTATATGCCTTTGGTTGTCAATGAAGCGCAAGCGAGCCCGCTCTATGCGACGTTATTTGCGGGGGCGAGCGAGACCCAGGCGCCACTCGCGCCGATGCCTGAGCACAGTGAATTTCCACCTTTGGGTTATGCGTTGGGGCAGTTGCACGGCATTTATATTCTGGCGCAAAACCAAGCTGGATTGGTGTTGGTGGATATGCATGCGGCGCATGAGCGCGTGGTCTATGAGAAACTGAAACGAGCCTTGGATTTAAGTGCGGTGCCGACACAGCCTTTGCTGACGCCCGCCGCACTGAATGTCAGTCCTTTGGATGTGGCGACGGTTGCAGAGCAGGGCGCAATTCTTATGCAGTTGGGTTTTGAAATGGCGGTTTTGTCACCCAGCAGCATTGCGGTGCGTTCCATTCCTGCGCTGTTGCAAGATGCCGATCCGAACGAATTGGCACGTGCCGTTTTGCAAGATTTACGTGAATTCGGCGCCAGCCGCGTGCTTACCGAACGTCGCAACGAATTATTGGGCGATATGGCGTGCCATGGTTCGGTACGCGCCAATCGCCGTTTAACCCTACCGGAGATGAATGCCTTGCTGCGCGAGATGGAGGCAACCGAGCGTGCCGATCAGTGTAATCATGGGCGACCGACTTGGTTTCAGATGAGCATGGCGGATTTAGACAAACTGTTCATGCGCGGCAAGTGAAACAATCCTTACCTCCAGCCATTTTTCTCATGGGCCCGACTGCCAGTGGCAAGACTAGTGTGGCGGTAGCGTTGGTGCAGCACTTACCGTTGGAAATTATCAGTGTCGATTCCGCGCTAGTGTATCGCCATATGAACATTGGAACTGCCAAGCCAGATGCGGCCACCTTGGCCGCCGCACCGCATCATTTAATCGATCTCATTGATCCAACCGAACGTTATTCGGCTGCACAGTTTTGCCATGACACCGTGGCGTTGATGCAGGACATTACGGCACGTGGCAAGATTCCGCTCTTGGTCGGCGGTACGATGCTTTACTACAAGGCCCTGCGTGAAGGCTTGAATGATATGCCTGCGGCCGATTTGGCAATACGGGCAGAGATTGAAGTACAGGCACAAGCATTCGGCTGGCACACGCTGCATGCCGAGTTGGCGCAAGTGGATCCAGAGGCAGCGGCACGACTCAATCCTGCGGATGCGCAACGAATATCGCGGGCCTTGGAAATTTATCGACAGACTGGACAAGCCATGTCCTCTTATTTGAATCGTGCAGTAACCAGTGCCTTACCGTATCGCGTGTTGCCGCTCGCACTGATGCCGAGCGACCGCGCTGTGCTGCATGCCCGCATCGCCGAGCGATTCGACGCCATGCTCAGTCAAGGTTTAGTGGATGAAGTCGATCACTTGAGAGCGCATTTTGCACTGAACCCGCAACTGCCATCGATGCGTTGTGTGGGCTATCGTCAAACATGGCTCTATCTCGATGGTGACATGGAGCGGGACGAACTACGAGATCGAGGTATTTACGCAACAAGACAGTTAGCAAAGCGACAAATCACCTGGTTACGTGCCGTCGATGATGCGCAAATACTGGATTGTTTAGACCCGCAACTAATCCAACGCGTGACGGTCGCGGTTGAACAATTTTTGCGTTTGTAATTTGCGGCATATTCGCTAGACCTGTACGTACTAACAGGCTTTGATTGGATTTCAATCAAGCGCATGCCGTGCGAATTGAGTCTTAGCGGGCTACCCTGGTGGCGGAGGAGAAATAAAATTGATTCTGTCAAGGACGTAAGTCACAGTTAAGACTTAAGGAGTTGTGTTTTACTGCCGATAATTTATGGTCTGTCTCTGGAGTCAATGTGATGCGCGAACGTTTTGTTGTATCTCGCTTGAAATGGGTGGTGCTGGCGGCAACGAGCTGTTTGCTTACCGCTGCATGCCAAACGGCTTCTGAGCCAGAAGATAACATTGCAATTGAGAAGGCAAAACAACGTCCGATTATTTATCGATCCGTTGATGCTGCACCGCCTCGCGATATCAGTGATATTCGAGCGCATTTAGCAAAAGCCGCAGATAAACCTGTGCGCCCGCAAGCCAGTGAAATTGTCGCCAAACAACCACCGCAGACCGATGATAAATTTACGCTGGCCAGTTTCTATTGGCAGCGCGGGCGCGCTGCGGGCGAATTGGGCATGGATCAACTCGAACTCGAAGATTTA
This sequence comes from Betaproteobacteria bacterium, assembly GCA_024641855.1. Taxonomy (GTDB): domain Bacteria; phylum Pseudomonadota; class Gammaproteobacteria; order Burkholderiales; family Thiobacteraceae; genus RBG-16-58-11. The sequence continues at coordinate 22,642 of JAHECG010000013.1, forward strand.
CGCCGTGCGGCCGAATATGCAAAAGGTTTCGATAACGATGCGGTGGAAGAAGACCGGATATTGGTCGAACTGTCTGCGAGCGAGTTTCGTGTCGGTAATTTGCTGACTTCGGCTCAATTGCGTGAACAGTCCATCGTTCGATCAGCGAAAACCTTTCGCGGCAATATCGGTTTGCGGATCGTTAGTTATCGATTTCTAGTTTATGTCTATTCACAATTAGGGGAAAGTGCTAAGGCGCGTTCCGCCTTAGCGAAGGCTGAGTCGTTAATAGTTGAAGCAGCCGGAAAGCCAAAATACGAATACTTTCTCCATAATTGGCCCGCCGCTGTTGCGCAAGCCAAGGCTGATTTTCTGGAGAATGAGGGGCAATACGAGAAGGCGGAGCCGTACCGTCGCCAAGCGATGGCAGATCGGCAGCAGGACATTCAAGACAACAAAGAGCGTACCCAACGCGGCATTACTAATATCCCGCAACTAATTATGCAACGTCTTTTCTCGGTGGCCAGCCGTGATCTTGCGTTTAATCTGATTAAACAACAGCGCTTGATTGAGGCGGAAACTATTTTACGTCGATTGCTCTGGGAATCCCTTAACGTTAACGGTCGTTACTTCATTGGGACAGGCTTAAACTTTTTATCGTTTTCGGATGTTCTCTACCAACAAGGGCGATATAGCGAAGCCCGTGAAACGGCGGAAATTGCGCTCAATATATTCACAGAATTAAAGCTTAGTCCCGAGTCAGTTAACTTGGTTAATGCGCGTCGTGTTCGCGCAGATGCGCTTTCTGCTGAAGGCAAATATAACGAAGCTTTGCGCGAGTTGGAAATAATGAAGCAGGGGCTGGCTACATCCCCAATTTTGTTATCCCGGTTAGGTCGTGGGGATATCGAATGGGCGTTGGCGTTAGTCCGTACCGGCCATGCAGCAGAAGCGGCAACGATGCTCGAGCCGTTGGTAGCCGAGCTGCGCGAACGTCTTGGGCCAGACAACTACGAGAGCGCCGAAATGCGGGGCTTCCATGCGCTGTCGCTCGCGCTGAGCAATCGACGCGAGCAAGCCCTCAAATTATTCGCTGAAACCATTCCACTTCTTGCCGCTGCCAGTGCCTCGACGGATGGCAATACGCGTTCGCCATTACGTACCCGTCGCTATGTGATTTTGCTTGAATCCTATCTTGATCTATTGGTCGAGATGCGAGGTAGTCCTGCGGCTAAAGCGGCAGGTATCGATACTGTGGCTGAGTCTTTTCGTATCGCGGACATGGCGCGATCACAGGGTTTACAGCTTGCGTTGACTAGTGGCTTGGCACGTTCAGTTGCGACCGATCCGGCCTTGGCCACGCTGGTAAAGCGTGAGCAAGAGGCGGCGCAAGGAATCAGCGCAAAGCGCGCTCTCTTGATCGGTTTGCTGGGCGCGCCGCTCGGGGAGCGGTCATCGTCGGCGATTGAACGTATGCGAGAGGAAGTCGCGGCTTTGGTCAAGGAGCGTAAAGCGCTTTATACACAGATCGAACAACGCTTTCCAAATTACGCGAATTTATTGAATCCGAAACCAGCGAGTTTAGACAGTGTGCGCGCCCTGTTGGACGTAGATGAGGCCATGATTGCGATCTATGTGGCACCTAAGAAAACGTATGTTTGGGCAGTGTCTAAAACGGGTGAAACTGCTTTTAACGCCAGCCCGCTGGGTCAGGACGCCCTTGAGAAAATGGTCACAACGATCCGTAAATCGCTCGATCCGGGTAGCGCGACTTTGGGTGATATGCCGGAATTCGATATTACCGAAGGCTATAAACTGTATGACGCTTTACTGAAACCGATTGCGTCTGCTTGGAAGGATAAAAGCAGTTTAATGATCGTGCCGCATCGCGCCTTGGGGCGTTTGCCGTTCTCCTTACTACCGACCGAGAAGGTGGCGCTACCGTCTGATAAACGTTTGCTGTTTGACGGCTATCGTGCGCTACCCTGGCTGGTCCGGACGGCGGCCGTGACGCAATATCCATCGGCCAACGCATTTCTTAGTTTGCGTGCGTTGCCGCCAGGCGACCCCAATCGCCGTACCTTTGCAGGATTCGGCGATCCGCTGTTCAATGCTGATCAATTGCGAGAAGCACAAGATCCCGTCGTGGCCTTGAACTTGTCAGCGGCTACACCAGTGACGCGTGGTATCCGTTTACCGTTGCGTAACCTGAAAGTCGGACGTGTCAATTCTGAAACCGAGTCGGCACTGGCGACTGTTGCAAATACGAGTCAATTGGAACAAGTGCCCCGGTTGCCTGATACGGGCGATGAGATTCGCGAAATTGCTGCCGCACTTGGCGCCAACGTCAAAGAAGATGTGTTTTTACAACTGGGCGCCAACGAGGATCAAGTGCGCAACATGGATCTTAGCAATCGTCGGATCATCATGTTTGCGACGCACGGTTTAGTGCCCGGTGAACTCAATGGCCTGGGGCAACCGGCATTGGCTTTGACGGCACCTCAACTTGCCCACGTCAAGGGAGATGGCCTGCTAACCATGGAAGAAGTGTTGCAGCTCAAACTCAATGCCGATTGGGTCGTACTCTCGGCGTGCAATACCGCTGCAGGTGATGGACAAGGTGGCGAAGCCGTGTCCGGGCTAGGCCGCGCGTTTTTTTACGCTGGCACGCGTGCTTTGCTGGTGACGCATTGGCCAGTGGAAACGACATCAGCGCGTGCGCTCACCACCGAATTATTCCGTCGTCAAGCAGCCAATACGCAACTCACACGTGCTCAAGCATTACGCCAAGCCATGCTGCAATTGATCGATGGCCCAGGGTACGTGCAAGGCGGTAAGAGTATTTATTCTTATGCGCATCCTTTGTTCTGGGCGCCCTTTGCGTTGGTGGGTGACGGCGGTCGCTAATTTCAGTCGTTTCCGTCGGCAGACGGACATTTATTTTGTTCGAAACGGCGTATTCTTTATTGATGCCGTAGAACCCCGGTAAGCGTTTCGCGCCCGGTGTCGTATTCAATCCAAGGCATGTAATTCGCGATACATGATGTGAGGGCATTCGGAGGAATGCTTCAAGTTAGGTAAGGCGGTGCTATGCCGCTTGCCTCAACGGGGTCTCATCAGTGTTATCCTTGGAACCTGTCGCGCAAGCTGTTTATCAAAATTTCCCATTTTTCAATCTATGCTCAACTATCAATTTGATTGGCGCGTAGTGACTTCGGGCATCTATGCCGAGTGGCTATGGCAAGGTTTGCTGGTAACCCTGCAATTAGCAGCGCTGGCCTGCGTCTTAGGATTTTTGCTGGGCTTGGTGGTGGCTATTTTGCGGTTAAGTCCCGTTGCGCCGCTGCGCTGGCTGGCACAAGTCTATCTGGAATTTATTCGCAACACGCCCTTGGTGATCCAGATTTTCTTTTGGTATTTCGGTGCGTATACGGTGCTGCCGGAAGCAGTGAATGACTGGCTGAATCAATGGCCATTTGAATTTGTCGCGGCGGTGATCGCGCTCACAGTCTATACCGCTGCTTTTATTGCCGAGGATATTCGCTCCGGTATTCGGGCTATCCCGCGCGCACAAATGGAAGCGGCGCGTAGTCAAGGTTTGGGCTATCTTGCTGCGATGCGTTTTGTGATATTGCCGCAGGCGGTTCGCGTGACTATTCCGCCTTTGATCGGGCAGTTTTTAAATGCGACGAAAAACTCTTCACTTGCCATGACGATTGGCGTGGCAGAGTTGACTTACCAAGCACGTCAAATTGAAAGTGTTACTTTCAAAGGGCTTGAGGCCTTTACTGCTGCCACGCTCATTTATTTGTTGCTGTCCTTGATCATCACGGCCGTGGTTTCAAATTACGAACAACGTTACTTGCGGCCGGGCGGGGTGCGTTGATGGATTTCACGATCATTACCGATAATTTTACTTACTTCATGATTGGGCGTTTTCCCCATGGTCCCTTGGGTGGCGTCGGGTTAACGCTTTATCTGGCTGTGGTGTCGTGCCTATTGGCGCTCATCGGGGGGATCGTGTTGGGTGTAGCCAGCGATGTGCCGTTGCGCCCCTTACGTTGGTTGGTGCGCGGTTATATCCATGTGATGCGTGGGATACCGCTGTTGATGGTGATATTTTGGATGTATTTTTTATTGCCGTTAGTTTTCAAGCAATCGGTACCGGAGAATTGGACAGTGATCGCGGCGCTGACGCTATTCACATCAGCTTACATGGCGCACATTGTTCGTGCTGGGATTGAAGGTGTGGCTCGAGGGCAGCGTGAGGCTGCTTTGGCTTCCGGATTGAATGCGTTGCAGGTGATGACTTATGTAGTGTTGCCACAAGCCCTACGCAATATGATTCCTTCATTCGTGAATGAACTGGTGGCAGTAACCAAAGATACATCGTTGGCATTTATCGTTGGGGTGTCGGAGCTGACGCATATTGCAACTCAAGTAAATAATCGCGAACTAACGCATCCAGCGGAAATTTTTCTATTTGTAGCGGCTGTCTATTTCGTGATTTGTTTTTCGTTGACGCAGTTATCGCGCGGGTTGGAGAAACGCATGCATTGGGGGTATGTTTAGTGCGTAGGTACTTTGAAGTATCGTACATACCAATCACGCGCTTGGTGCGAAACGTCTTCTAAAGAGCCAGGCTCTTCAAATAAATGCGTGGCGCCAGGAATGATGGAAAGTTCTTTAAAACACGGCATCACATCATAAGCCGCCTGGTTCAGATCAATGACGACAGTATCCCGGCCACCCACCAGCAATAATGTGGGGGCGATGACTTGACGTAGCGCTGCCACGCCCGCCATATCCGGGCGACCACCACGCGATACTACTGCGCTGATTGCCTTGCCCATTTTTGCGGCTGCTTGTAAGGCTGCAGCCGCGCCGGTACTTGCGCCAAAATAGCCCAGCGGCAATTTTTTTAAGTGCGAATTCTGGTTTAACCAAGTTGTGGCTACAATCAATCGCCGCGTCAGTCGTGGTATATCGAAGCGCATTTCATCGGTTTCATCTTCCTGAACCGTCAGCAGATCCATCAGTAAGGTACCAATACCGGCTTGGCGTAATACTTTGGCCACGGTGTTGTTGCGCGGACTGAAGCGGCTGCTGCCGCTGCCGTGCGCAAACAAGACGACACCTAGTACATTTTCTGGTATTTCCAACATGCCTTCGATGATGGCGGGGCCATCCGGGATATGAACCAGTTCGCTGAATGCTTGATTGGCCATGACTGTGCTCAAGCTTGAGCAATATGCATCGCGATGGGAATACGGCGCGATCCAAATTGTTGGTTGGGCTCGAAGTGTTGGAAGCGGCCGACGATCTTGGCTTGGCAATGCGGGCAGTGGCCGCTATCGGTGAGGTGATAGTCTTTGAGCTGATACCAATCGCGCACGATCAGCGGTGATTTGCATTCGGGGCAGAACGTCGTGTCGCCTTCGATGTTATGCACGTTGCCGGTGTAAACATAATGCAGGCCCGCGCGCAGGGCGATATTGCGTGCCCGCACCAAAGTTTCCGGCGGTGTTGCCCGTACGTCGGTCATTTTGTAATCGGGGTGGAAGGCTGAAAAATGCAGCGGTACATCCGGTCCGAGTTCTTTCATGATCCATTGCGACAACGTGATTAATTCTTCATCTGAATCGTTCTTGCCGGGGATGAGCAGGGTGGTGATTTCGAACCACACATTGGTTTCACGTTTGAGATAGATCAGGGTATCCAAAATCGGCTGTAAGTGTCCGCCGGTGAGCTTGACGTAAAACTCATCGGTAAAGGCTTTGAGATCGACGTTAGCCGCATCCATTTTGGCGTAGAACTCACGGCGTGCTTGGTCGTGCATATAGCCAGCAGTCACGGCGACGGTTTTGATACCGAGCTTGTGGCATTCGTCGGCGACATCCATCGCATACTCGGCGAAAATCACCGGGTCGTTGTAGGTGAAAGCGACGCTCTTGCAGTGATGTTGTTGAGCGGCAAGTGCAATTTCTTTTGGTTGGGCTTGATCCATCAAGCGATCCATTTCGCGCGATTTGCTGATGTCCCAGTTTTGGCAAAACTTGCAGGCGAGATTGCAGCCGGCGGTACCGAACGAAAACACACTGCTGCCAGGATAAAAATGCGCCAACGGTTTTTTCTCGATCGGGTCGATGCAAAAGCCCGAAGAACGGCCATAGGTGGTGAGGATCATCTGGCCGTGTTCCATTTTGCGCACGAAGCAAGCGCCACGCTGGCCTTCATGCAGCTTGCAGTCGCGCGGACACAGGTCGCATTGAATGCGGCCATCGTCCAATGCGTGCCACCAGCGGCCAGGGTGATGGGATTCGGTGGTCATGCTTGCTTGGCCTCGCGTGTGGGTTCGGCCTCTTTCCATTTGCTCACGGTATAGCGTGAGAGTTTCACTTCTTTCGCCCAGAAATTCGGCGCTAATCCGGCTTTGTGTTTCAGATGCGCAATAAAGGTTTGCGGGTCGGGTAGTTGTTCCCAAACTTGCGGCAAGAAAGTGCTGCGGTAATGGGCATATTCAAAAATGATGCCGTCGATCTCCGGCCGCAATTGCGCTAGCGCATGCTGCTCGGACTCGAAAGCGATAGGTTCGCTGGATGAGAGCAAGGACACCTCGACGCGGGTGTAACCTAATTCCACCTGTTGCAGCGGCGGGAAACGCGGGTCACGAAAGGCGGCGGAAATCGCGTTGGACTTCACATCCTCCAGCAAGGGCCGGTGCGCTTCCAGCGTACCAATGCAGCCGCGCAATTCGCCATTTTGGGTGAGGGTGATGAAGGTCGCACCGAGTTCTTGCAGCCAAGGTGTATCAGTTGCTGCGTTTAAGGTCTGGCCAAATTGATTGGCAATGGCGCTGCGTGCGATCGGTAGCAGGATCTGGCCTTTATCAATGGACATGGGCGTTTTCCTCGGTAAAGGCAAAAGAGGCATAGCCCACCACTTGCTCCGGGCTCCCCGCCGTGTCGGCGGAATTGCGCAAGTCGAGCAACTCGGGCTTGAGACCATGCTGTTTTGCGGCGAGCAACAAGCCATTCACTGGTGTGCCGCCACAGGCTTGTTCGTGGGTAATGCCGGTTTGCAGGTGCATGATCATGTCGCTGGTTTTGTGATCGATGCGCTGCGCTAAAGCGTAGGGCAAAAAGTGCGAGAGATCGGAGCTGATCACGATCAGCGTTTCCGGGCCACCCCACAGACGCTCCAGCACCTCAGCTACTTGTTCGGCTGTGGCATGGCCGACCACCAAAGGCACGAGCTTAAAATTACTCAGTACTTTTTGCAGGAAGGGGAGTTGTACTTCTAAAGAGTGCTCTAAGGCATGTGCATCATTACTCTGCACAACCTGCGTCAGATTTAGGATTTCGTTACAGGCGCTTTGATCGATCTCGACTAAACCCAATGGCGTTGCAAAGGCCGTAGCTTTTGGCAGCGCCAAACCGCGTACTGCTACGCGATGGGCTGGGCCCAATAAAACGACGCGCGTGATTTGACCCCGAGCGGCCGCAATACGCCGGTAGGCATTGGCGGCAATCGGGCCGGAATAGATATAGCCGGCATGCGGTACAATAAGTGCTTTCGGCAAAGCACCACGTGCTGGCTGCGCTTGCGCTAACATCGCATCGAGGTCGCGGTTCAAAACTTGTTCATTGCCCGGATAAAAAGCGCCAGCTACGGCAGCAGGACGAATTTGATTCATATGCATGACTCCAAAATGCTTATTACTGTAAATGGACGCTCGATCGCCACATTTCAAGCATGTGTTTCAGTATTAGTTAAATATAGCTCTAAGATTAAAAAATGAATGCTCCAGCACGCTATTTTGCTTTGATCCCTGCCGCTGGCAGCGGCAGCCGCATGGGCTCGGAACTCCCCAAGCAATACCTGGAATTAGCCGGTGCACCGATGTTGCAGCATGCCATCAAGGCCTTGTGCGCACATCCCAAAATTGAGCAGGTGTTCGTGGTGTTGGCAGCCGATGATGCCTATTTCGCGCGTTACGATTGGACTCCCTTTGACACCAAGCTGCGGCGTCTGTATTGCGGTGGCGCGACACGTGCGGCTAGCGTGTTGAATGGCTTGCGTGCCCTCGACCCGGTATCGCAAGCGGAGGATTGGGTGTTGGTGCACGATGCGGCACGCCCTTGCTTGACGCAGTCGCATCTCGATGCTTTGATCGATGAACTGGCCGAAGACGAAGTCGGCGGCTTATTGGCGGTCCCCGTAGCAGATACCTTGAAACGTGCCGATGAAGCTGCGCGTGTCATCGCTACTGAGCCGCGCGAAAATTTGTGGCAAGCACAAACGCCGCAAATGTTCCGGCATGGCTTGCTGCTGCGCGCGCTGGAAGAGCTCGGCACGGATACGCCGACTGATGAGGCACGAGCGGTTGAGCATCTGAGTTTAAAACCAAAGTTGGTCGCATGCGATGCAAGCAACCTCAAAGTCACTTATGCAAACGATTTAAAACTCGCCGAGTTGATCTTGAGAACTTTGAAAACTACAGAATGAACCGCCAAGACGCCAAGAACGCCAAGCAAGAGCCAAATCAAGATATAGATGAGTTGGCGCATCGCGTAATTGGTGTGGCTATTGAGGTGCATAAAGTTTTAGGCCCTGGTTTTTTGGAATCGGTGTATGAGGAGGCGATGGCCGTTGAGCTGAATGAACAGCGAATCGGATTCGATCGGCAGGTTACTTTTACTGTGCCTTATAAAGATAAAAAGGTTGGCGAGGGACGGTTGGATTTTCTGATTGAAGGGCAGCTTGTAATCGAATTGAAAGCAATTGATAAATTAGCGCCTATTCATACAGCTCAAGTGCTTTCGTATCTAAAAGCGACGGGCTGCAGGCTGGGCCTCTTGATTAATTTCAATGAACGATTACTGCGCTCTGGCATACAAAGAGTTATTTTGAGTTAACGAATTCCTTGGCGCTCTTGGCGTCTTGGCGGTTAGGAAAATATTATGAGAATTGGCCAAGGGTTTGACGTGCATGCACTGGTTGCTGGGCGCAAGCTCATCATCGGCGGTGTGGAGGTTCCTTATCACTTAGGGTTGTTAGGTCACTCCGATGCGGATGTGTTGCTGCACGCCATATGCGATGCCTTGCTCGGCGCATGTGCGCTCGGTGACATTGGCCGACATTTTCCGGATTCCGATCCACGTTACAAAGGGATTGATAGCCGCGAGTTGATGCGCCATGTGATGAGTTTAGTGACGGAGCAGGGCTATCGCGTAGTGAATCTCGACGCCACGATCATTGCGCAAGCACCGAAAATGGCGCCGCATATTCCGACAATGGTGGCGAATATCGCCGCTGATATGGGCGTCGATGTCACCGCAGTTAATGTTAAGGCGACGACGACCGAGAACCTTGGATTCACCGGTCGCGGCGAGGGCATCGCAGCGCAAGCAATTTGTTTGTTGGAGCGCATTTGAGCGCGCAGCCAGATTCCGAACCCCAGCGACTCTTTTTTGCCCTATGGCCGGAACCGGCACTGCAGCAGTCATTCTTTGAAGCAGGAAATATTCTTTTCAAATTATGTGGTGGTCGTCGCACGCGGCGTGAAAACATTCATCTGACTTTAGCCTTCTTAGGTCCGGTAGATACAGGTCAGTTGAGCCGCGTGCAGGCTGTGGCCGATCAAATCCAGCTCCCCATTTTTTCATTGCAGTTCGACCGCTTAGGTTGGTGGCGACACAATCAAGTGGCTTGGGCGGCGACCTCGGAAACGCCGCGTGCGCTTTTGGATTTAGTGAAAAGCTTGCAGTTGGGTTTATCACAAGAAGGCTTCAAATTTGACGATCGACGTTTCGCGCCGCATGTCACCTTGTTGCGCAAAGCACAGTGTCGCGAAAGTTTGTTGGATAGCGAGCCGGTTTCCTGGGAGGTTAGGGCGTTCGTATTGGTGAGTTCTACGTTGCACCCAGATGGGCCGCACTACACGCTTTTGAAGCGCTGGCCCTTGGCATAATTAGATTTGTGTCTGTGTGCTACGCACATTTTATTTAGGGTCGGTCATGCCCCGACGGGGCACTTACTTTTTGGCTACGGCTAACCTAAAGGTTACCCTTCACCGAAACTTCGTTGTCTTGCTTGCCCAAGAAAATAGTAAGCAAAAAGAAGGGCACCCCCTGCACCGCCCACTGCGTGGGTTCCCTGCGTTGCTCACCAAGCCGGGCGGCTGCGGAACTCGCGCTGCGCGCTCAGACAGTCCTCGCCGACTTCCCCCGGCTTGTTTGCGCTAATCGGCGGCACAGCAGGGGCCCCAAAAACCAAAACACCGCCGGTGAAACAGCGGTGTTTTTGCGACTCCCCACAAAATATTGGACTTAAAGATAAATACAGTGCTCCAAATGTTTGCCGATTTCCCGCTCGTTGTTGCTGGTGTAGTCCTTCTCCAAAGTATCACTGGTCATTGCCAATACTTGATTCGATAAGCGACCTTTTAAGGTGCCGAGAAAGGGCGACCCAGCGACTAAAATCAGTCGTTCGTATTTGTTTTGTCCGCGTCCCGATTCGAGGGTGTGTGCGATTTCTTGTGCGAAATGTTCGGCTTCATTTTGTTTCGGGTCGATTGCAGGTTGGCGTGAGCCGTGGCCGTTGCCAGCGCTTTGCATAAAACCGGCGCGGTCCGACACGAGGTCGGCACCTTTTACACGGCTTTCTGGATGTTCCAATTCTGACAGTAGGTTTAATCCTTTGCCGATCCCGGTATTTTCAAACAGGCGTGCGCGTGCAGCATTGGCGACCAAAATCCAAGTCGTGCTCATAGACTCCTCCGATTCGTTAAAAGACGGGCTTACCGGATTAAAGGTAGCAGGGGAGCCGGAACAATCAAGCGTGCACAGAACTTACTTCGTCAAAAACTGTTGCGCCAGCAACTGATAACCCTGTTCAGAGATGTCTGTTGGCTGGATGTGCGTGGCTTGGTTGAGCTGGGGATAGTGCTTGAGCGTAGAGCGGTGATAAGCAGGGTCGTAGTGGTTGATGAGCATATCCTGGACGAATTCGTCCCATTGCCCGGCCCGTATCAGCGTCTGCCAATAGTCGAAACGTTCTTTGCTGTGCAAAGCTTTCAGGCAGTCGAGCTTTTCCAGTAAAAGTTGCGGATGCTGGATGAAATGCGTGTACTCCTCGCGCAGCAATTGCACGCGTTGCTCGCTGGGTACTTCCACGACGACGCAATGGCCTTTTTGCCACATTTGTTCGATGAGCGCATCGGGTACACGTAATTGGCCGATCTTTTTACTCTCGGCCTCGACGTAGACCGGCTTGGTAGGGTCGAAGTGCAATAATTGCGCATGGATCAGGCTCTCAAACATTTTTTGCGCAGGTTGGGGTTCATCCGGCAGATTGCCAAGCACCGAGCCGCGATGCAAGGCGAGTTGTTCCAGATCCAGTACTTGGCCACCGGCTTGCGCCAGGGCTTGCAGAAAGCGACTTTTACCGGAGCCGGTTGGGCCGCACACGACATGGAAATTAAAGCGCTGTGGCAGAACCGCCAAATCATCCAACACTTTGCGCCGATAGGCTTTGTAGCCGCCTTCGAGACGTGCCACTTTCCAGCCAATCTCATTCAGGATATGCGCCATTGCACCACTACGTTTGCCCCCACGCCAGCAGTAAATCAGTGGCCGCCAGTTTTTGGGTTTGGAGGCGAAATAATCATCGATATGGCGTGCGATATTGCGCGATATCAGGGCGGCCCCTAGTTTTTTTGCCTCAAAGCTGGAAACTTGTTTATAGATCGTGCCGACACGGGCACGCTCTTCTGCGCTCAGTACTGGGAAATTCACCGCACCCGGCAGGTGATCCTCGGCAAATTCCGGTGGAGTACGCACGTCGATAATCTCGTCAAACTCATCGAGCTGTGCTACGGTAGCGAGCGCTGTCATGGCGGTTAATCTTCTTAAAAAACGTTATTTTAGCCTTTTAGATAGGTGCTATACCAATCAACTAAAACGACAAATGAACCGCCAAGTCGCCAAGAGCGCCAAGATGCACGAAACATCTAGCGAAATTTTGTATGACCTTCATTGATTACGTAGAAAAAACTCAAAACCTTGGTGTTGCTTGGCGCTCTTGGCGTCTTGGCGGTTAAACTGATCTTTTAAAAAATGTCGGTAACAGTTCTCGTGATATTTCAGGAATACGCATGTCGGAAATCAAACTAACCCAATATTCGCACGGCGGCGGTTGCGGCTGCAAAATCGCCCCCGGCTTACTCGCGGAAATTCTCGGACAATTCGCGCCGCGCGCCAGTTTCCCAAATCTAATGGTCGGCACCGAAAGCAGTGACGATGCGGCGGTCTGGCGCTTAAACGATACGCAAGCGATCGTTGCAACAACCGATTTCTTTATGCCGATCGTGGATGATCCCTTCGATTTCGGGCGCATCGCTGCGACTAACGCCATCTCTGATATTTACGCCATGGGCGCGCAGCCTCTATTCGCATTGGCGATTGTCGGTATGCCGGTGGATAAATTGCCCGTAGAGGCGATTCGTGGGATTTTATCTGGCGGTGAAGCCGTGTGCGCTGCCGCTGGGATTCCGATTGCTGGTGGGCATTCCATCGACTCACCAGAGCCTATTTATGGCCTTGTGGCCTTGGGTTTGGTACATCCGGATCAAGTTAAGCGCAATGATCGTGCGCAATCCGGCGATCGTTTAATCCTCGGTAAGGGCTTAGGGATTGGTGTGATGAGCGCTGCATTGAAAAAAGGCCAACTCGGCGCTGAAGGCTATCAAGCCATGTTGGCGAGTACCACGCAATTGAATACGCCGGGGGCTAAGCTAGCGGCAATGGATGGTGTGCATGCAGTCACCGATGTTACGGGATTTGGTTTACTGGGTCATTTATTGGAAGTTTGTCGTGGTTCCTCTTTGGGTGCACGCGTGGATTGGAATAAGCTCCCCTTGCTGCCGGGTGTGGCACAGTTGGCGCAACAAGGCTTTACGCCTGGCGCGGCGGATCGCAATTGGACGAGTTATGGCGCCTATATTGATTTGAAGCCGGGCTTGGCCGATTGGCAGCGTAAACTTTTGTGTGACCCACAAACCAGCGGTGGTTTGCTGGTTGCTTGTAATGCCGATGCGGCACCGCAAGTGCTGAAGACGTTCTTAGATACAGGCTTTGAGTATGCCGCAGAAATTGGTGAGATGACCACAGGAGAGGCGCGGGTGTTAGTGGGGTAACGACTGCGGCGGTATGGGGCCTGGGTCTACTTGCTTGCTTGCCTCTAGAGGTTCGATTTCTCGTCGCTCGTTCAAGCGGCGCTCACGCCCGAAAAAAAAGGGGGGAGAATCAATAAAACGCCGTTCCTGCAGGCGCCGCTCTAGCGGGAGGAATTCAATTTTATAGCCATTGGATTTCATGATGGGTTATCCCAAATAAATGACATGGTTTTAAAATATGTGCAAAATCCTAGAAAATCAAGGTGGTTAAACGTTTTGTAATGCGTTAGTAGTAAAGCACTGAGCTAGAATGAAAAAATCTAATAGCCAATTATCTAAAGAGGGTCTTGCGATGCGATTTCTGATTATTGAAGATGATGCCTCGGCAGCGGATTTTCTGAAAAAAGGTTTAGGTGGTTTCGGCTACGACGCCGATGTCGCGCATGACGGCGATGAAGGCCTGACGATGGCGCGCGATCAAGACTACGATTTGTGGTTGATCGATGTCATGTTGCCAAAACGCGATGGCTTGTCGGTGCTGAAATCCTTGCGCGACGATGGTCGACATGTGCCAGCGTTGATTCTTTCCGCGCGCGGTCAAGTGGACGACCGGGTCGAGGGCTTGCGTGCTGGTGGTGATGATTATGTCGTTAAACCTTATGCGTTGGCTGAGTTGCAAGCGCGTATCGAAGCTTTGCTGCGGCGCACCAAGAGTTTCGACACCCACCCTGAGACTGAAATCGTGGTGGGCGATTTGCACATGGATTTGTTGTCGCGCGCCGTAACGCGTGCCGGTCAGGAAGTGTTTCTCAAGCCGCGTGAGTTTCGCTTGTTAGAATATTTAATGCGTCATGCCGACAGCGTGGTGACGCGCACCATGTTGCTGGAAAATGTTTGGGATTATTTCTTTGATCCGCAAACCAATGTTGTGGACGTGCATATCAGCCGCTTACGCTACAAACTCGACAAGTATTTCCCTTATCCCATGTTGCACACAGTCCGCGGCTCCGGCTATACACTGCGTTCAACCAGGGATCCAGAAGCGGAATAAGCATCGGTGGGGCGACTTCTCCCTGGAGCAGCCGCACTGTTGCTCAGTACTCCCGCGCGCTTAACTTTGGCGCTCTCTGCGCTCTATGTTGCGGGTACCCTGCTAGTTTTTTTCTTCCTAAATTTTCAACTGCATGATGTCTTGACGGGGCAAGTCGATAAGGCCTTGATCGAGCAAAAAACCCGTTTACTCATGCAGTACAAAGAAGGGAGTTCGCGTGCGTTAATCAGCGCAATTCGAGCGGAGTTGCAAAACCGAGGACAGATCGATCGTACCTATCGTGTTATTGATGCAAAAGGGCTCAAAGTTCTCGAAGTCGGTGATCTGCAATTGCCGCCTAATTTACCGCTCAGCAAGGGAATTAGTGAAATCGAAACGCGTGTCATTAGTAAAGAAGGAAAACCAGCCAAGGCACGCTACTTAATTTTTCCGATTGCTAACCAATTGAATGTTGAAATCGCGCGCAGCATGGAAACCACGGAAGAAGTGATGGCTGGTTTTCGTTCGGCTTTTATGATTTCCATGGCGCTGATTTTATCGCTTGGGCTGGTTGGTGGTTGGTTGCTGGCTAAACGCTTCTGGCGACAGATTGATGATTTCAATCAAATGGCGATGAAAATTTTCAATTCGGGTAATTTGACAAGTCGCATGCCGGTAAAAGGCAACGATGAGTTTTCGGTATTGGCCAAGAATATGAATGCCATTTTGGATAAAATGGAAAAGCTGTTTCAAGGGGTACGTCAGGTTAGCGACAACATTGCGCACGATTTGCGTAGCCCGTTGTCGCGGCTGCGTGTCGATGTGGAAGTGACACTGCAAGAAAACAATCCGCAAAATTATCGCATGACCTTGGATCGCGTGCTGACCGAGTTGCAAAACATGCAGGATATTTTTCAATCACTGCTATCGCTTGGTCAAGCCGAGGCCGGTAGCATGAAAATCCGCAAAAAACCAATCGACCTCTCGCAATTGTTGGAAGACATCGTGGAATTGTATGGCCCCCTGGCAGAAGATAAAGGGCAAATCTTCGAGGCACATATCCCCAGTAAATTGATGATTGATGGTGACCGGCAATTACTGGCACAAGCCCTGTCCAATTTGCTCGACAATGCGGTCAAATATGTACCGGAAGGCGGGAAAATTACGCTGACTGCGGAAATTAAGAATGATAAAGCTGAAATTCAACTGGACGACAGTGGTCCAGGCATTCCTCAAGATATGCGTAAAAAGGTATTTGATCGATTTGTTCGTGTCGATCCCAGTCGCACGCTTCCTGGCACAGGCCTCGGGTTGAGCTTAGTCAAAGCCTTTATCGAATTGCATCAAGGCCATATCACCCTCAGTGAGAGCCGGCTGGGCGGGACGTTGTTTTCTATTTATCTTCCGCTTAAGTAAGCCGCTGTTAGCACAACGGTTTAGTTCGCGTAAAATGCTTCTGAATGATTGTGTCACCATGATCTACGGTTAAATTAACCTTGTGATTTCTTGGCTTTCTTCCGATAGGTCTACCTTGATTCGAGTTTACCAAGCAGCAAATTTGCCTCAAGCCTACCTGCTGGCCGGTTTGCTTCGCCATGCAGGCATTACGGTTCGTATCTTCAATGAAAATGCGCAAGGCGGTATGGGCGATATTCCATTTAGTGAAGTCTATCCTGAAGTTTGGATTGAAAATGCAGCAGACTTTACGAAAGCAAATGCACTCGTCGAAGCTTTTGAAAAAGCGCCGATCGATAAAGGTAGCGTGTTTTGTCGTGCTTGCAGTGAGGAAAATCCTGCTAATTTTGAATTGTGTTGGAAATGTGGTATGAGTTTGTAGTGCGGAAAACACCAATTTAGTCAGCGCTAATGGTCGTATTCGTAGCGATTGGAATGAACGGTTTACTGTCAATGAACACATCATCAAGTTCACGTTGCCGGATATTTTAGATAAGAGTATTTGTGGAAATGAAATGGGCGCATTATCTAATCACGGGACACAAATTAAGTCTGTGAATAACCGTAACTTGATTACTTGGGTGCGCTGGGCGCCGCTGTTACCCTGGCTGCTACTGGGGGTTTCTGGAGCCGTTACGCTGCAAATGTGGCATAACGCACGACAGCAAGCCATGTTTGAATTGCATCGCGATTTTAATGCGCGTGTCCAAGACAGCAGTCGGCGTATAGAACAGCGCATGCTGGATTATGAGCAAGTGTTGGCAGGAGTGCGCGGTTTATTTGCGGCTTCTAAGGATGTGGATCGCAATGAGTTTCGTGCTTTTGTTGCCGCACTCCATATCGAAGATAACTTTCCTGGTGTACAAAGTGTTGGCTGGGTGCCCATTGTAACCGCAGCGCAGAAAGTGGAGCACATCGCAGACATGCGCCGCCATGGTTTTCCCAATTACGAGATTCTGCCGCCAGGGCAGCGCGATCTGTATGCGGTAGTGATGTATGTGGAGCCGTTTACCGGGCGTAATTTACGGGCTTTTGGTCAAGATCATTACGCTGAACCTATTCGTCATGCGACCATCAATCAAGCACGCGATTTAAATGAAGCACGTATATCTGGCAAGGTGCGATTGGCGCAGGAAACCGATCATCGCATCCAGGCCGGTTTTCAGATGGCGCTACCGGTTTATAAAAATGGAGCGCAATTGAACACAATCGCCGGAAGGCGCGAAAGTTTTATCGGCTTGGTGGGTTCTTCGTTCCGTATGGATGACCTGATGAGTGGCATCCTCGGAAAACATCCAACGGATATTGATATCGAAATCTATGATGGCCAAGAGATTTCCGAACAAACGCTCATGCACGACGCAGATGGTCAACGCCGTGGTGTCGACGCATCACAGTCGCTGCTCCAGGCAACGCAGCAATTACAGATAGCTGGTCATGTATGGACGCTGGTCGCACATTCTCTTCCTGGTTTTGAGGCCCGCTTGGATCGGGTCAAACCCCAATTGGTCGCCGGCGCCGGTATTGGTACCGGTGTGTTGATGGCGTTATTAACTTGGTTGTTAATGCGCGGCCGATCCAGTGCCCTACGAGCGGCAATTGAAATACGCGCGAGTGAAGAAAAACTGCGTGCCATCGTCGATACGGCCATGGATGCCGTGGTGCAAATGGACGCCGAAGGCAGAATTACCGGTTGGAGTGGGCAAGCAGCCAATATGTTCGGTTGGAGCGGGGAAGAGGCTTTGGGCCAATTGCTGCACGAAATGATTATTCCGACACAGTATCGGGAGGCGCATCTGCAGGGTATGCAGCATTTCCTAAAGACAGGAGAAGCCCCTGTACTGAATAAGCGTATCGAAATTTTGGCATTACGGCGTAATGGTGAGGAATTTCATACTGAATTGACCATCTCGCTGGTGCGCTGGCAGGATAAGCACGAATTTTGCGCATTCATTAGTGACATCACAGCAAAGAAAGAGTCCGATGCGTTAATTTGGAAGCAGGCCAATTTTGATTTGCTGACGCATCTGCCAAACCGGCATATGTTTCATCTTCGGTTGGAACAAGAAATTCAAAACACGCAACGCACAGGTTTAAAGTTGGCGCTATTATTCATCGATCTGGATCGCTTCAAAGAAGTTAATGATACCTTGGGACACAATGTCGGCGATCAGTTGTTGACCGAAGTTGCCCAGCGCTTGAGTTCAAGTGTTCGCAAATCGGATATGGTGGCGCGCTTGGGTGGCGATGAATTTACAATTATTTTGTCGCAATTAACCGACATCCAGCAAGTCGATAGTGTCGCGCAAAATATTTTACGTAGTCTCGCAGCGCCCTTTACTTTGAATGATGAAAAAGCTTATGTCTCTGCCAGTATGGGGATTACGATTTACCCGGAAGACGCCGCTGATGTCGAACCGTTGTTAATGAACGCGGATCAAGCCATGTATGCGGCGAAGAAAAGAGGCCGCAACCGTTTTAGTTACTTTACACCATCTTTGAAGGAAGAGGCTCAGGCGCGACTAAAACTGATCAACGATATCCGTGTGGCACTCGTAGAGAATCAATTCGAGGTGTATTTCCATCCCATTATCGATTTGAAAACCGGTCGCATTGTCAAAGCGGAAGCGTTGTTGCGTTGGCAGCATCCAATACGCGGCATGTCCAGCCAGATGGAAATTATTCCGCTCGCAGAAGAAACCGGTTTAATTGTTGAAATTGGCGATTGGGTGTTTCGCGAGTCGGCACGTTGGGCTAGCCGTTGGCAGGCGTTTTCTCCCGGGTTGCAGGTCGGCGTGAATATGTCCCCAGTGCAATTCCAGGCTGAGGGCGAGCATATCGCCGAATGGCTGGCTTACCTGCAAGAACTCGGGCTCTCCGGCAAACATATCGTGATTGAAATTACCGAGGGATTACTACTGCATTTGGATAGTGCGATTACTGATATTTTATTGCGCTTTCGTGACGCCGGTATTCAAGTATCGATTGATGATTTCGGAACAGGCTATTCGGCTTTGTCCTATTTAAAGAAATTCGATATCGATTTTCTGAAGATCGATCTTTCGTTTATCCGTGACCTGGAAACGGATCCGAATGATCGAGCGCTATCCGAAGCCATTATCATGATGGCGCACAAACTTGGGCTAAAAGTGATTGCCGAAGGGGTGGAAACGGAAGGGCAAAGAAAACTATTGGCTGCAGCAGGTTGTGATTATGCCCAGGGTTACCTATTTTCCAAACCGATTGCACCGCAGGAGTTTGAGGATCTGCTCAAACAATCGCAAGCCCCTTCAAAGATTTAGCGGAGGATGGTTCGGTATATCAGCGAGTCATCGGCTTCAAGATTGGCCATACCGTGTCGAGCAGCAACCCTTGTGCCTCCGCCGTAGGATGTAAACCGTCTGCCTGAAAATATTCGCGCTTGCCTGTAAGGGCAATGAGTAAGAAGGGTACGCGTGCGATATGATATTTTTTTGCGAGATTTTCGAACAGTTCGGTGAACTGTTCGGTATAAGCGGGGCCATAGTTAGGGGGTAAGCGCATGCCGATGAGTACGACTTTTGCGTGGGCTTTTTTAGCTTGTTGGATCATGGTTTCCAGGTTGCTGCGGGTTGCTGCTAGGGAAAGTCCACGAAGACCATCGTTTGCACCTAGTTCCAAAATAACAATTGCCGGGCGGTGCTTGGCAAGAAGTGCATCGATGCGATACAGTCCGCCGCTCGTAGTTTCACCGCTGATACTGGCGTTGATTACACGATAAGTGCGTTTTTCGCTCGTTAGGCGTTGTTGCAACAGGCTGACCCAACCACGTTCCTGCGCCAAGCCGTAGCTGGCAGAAAGACTGTCGCCAAGAACGAGAATGTTTTGCACCGCTTGGGCAGGTGCGGCAGCAAGCAATATTGCAATCATTAAACCGCGTAAGGCATATTTCCACATGCAAGACTCTTCCATTTCATTGATTTCCAAAACCATCGTCAGCGTCGAGCAGTTGCGTAAAAGCCTGACCCACGAAGGCGTTTCACTCACCATCCTGCATGATATTTCATTCGAAATCAAAAACGGGGAATCGGTGGCGATTGTCGGGTGCTCCGGTTCTGGAAAATCGACCTTGCTCGGCTTGCTAGCGGGCTTGGATACGCCGACCGCAGGCAGGGTATCGATCAATGGCGAAGACATTTTTTCGTTGGATGAGGATGGTCGAGCGGCATTGCGCGGACGCAACATGGGCTTTGTGTTTCAATCTTTTCAATTGTTGCCGATGTTGACTGCGTTGGAGAATGTCATGCTGCCGCTTGAGCTATTGGGCGGCCAAGACGCGCGCAGCCGTGCGTTAAGCATTCTCGAACGCGTGGGTTTGGGACATCGCGTCGCGCATTATCCGCGACAGCTTTCCGGTGGCGAGCAGCAGCGTGTGGCGATTGCGCGGGCCTTCGTGACAGAACCAGCCTTGCTGTTAGCAGATGAACCCACGGGCAATCTCGATAGCGCAACGGGGGCTACTGTGATCGAGTTACTGTTTGCTTTGAATCGCGAGCGCGGCACGACTTTAATTCTGGTGACGCACGATACCGCGCTGGCCCAACGCTGTGGCCGCATCTTGCACTTGGATGCGGGTGGCTTGGTGGTGAGCGCATGAGGCTAGCGCTACGGTTGTTGGTGCGCGAATGGCGCGCCGGTGAATTGCGACTGTTATTCGGTGCTTTATTGGTGGCCATTGCGGCGATTACCACCGTCAGTTTTTTTACTAACCGTGTGCAACTGGCGCTCAATACCCAAACCAATCAGTTGCTCGCCGCAGATCTGGTACTGATCGCCGATCATCCGATTGCCGCAGCGTTTTCCCACCGTGCGGAAACTGCTGGGTTGCGCCTGGCGCAGACTTTGGCATTTCCCAGCATGGTGGTACAGGGCCAACGTAATCAGTTCGTCGAAGTGAAAGCGGTTAGCCGCGCTTATCCGCTACGTGGCGATTTAAATATCAGCAAGGTTTTATTTGGGCAAGGGGAAGTCCAGGCCAATGGCCCTGTACCAGGAACCGCTTGGGCCGATGTGCGCTTGATGCAACTCATGGGTTTGCAAGTGGGTGATGAAATTACGCTCGGTCAAGCGCGCTTGAAGTTGGGAGCAGTGATCGATCGCGAGCCGGATCGTGCCGGAGATTTCTTCAATATCGCGCCGCGTTTGATGATTCATATTGACGACATCCCGCGCACTCAGTTGATTCAGCCGGGGAGTCGCATCGGTTATCGTTTGTTGATTGCGGGTGATGAAAAACCGGTGGCTGCTTTTCGCGCTTGGGCCACGCAACACTTGGGGCGCGGCGAACGGATTGAGGGGATCGGCGATGCGCGACCGGAGATTCGTGCGGCGATGGAGCGTGCGCAGCGCTATCTTGGTCTGGCAGCATTAGTATCAGCAATTCTAGCGGCAGTCGCAGTTGCCCTGGCCGGTCGTCAATATTTGGCACGCCATCTCGATAGTTGTGCGGTGCTGCGTTGTTTGGGCGCGAGTCAAGCCACATTGTTCCGACTGTATGTTGTGCAGTTTGTGTTGTTGGGCTTGAGTGCAAGCCTGCTAGGGGGACTCGTCGGTTTAGGTGGCCAAGCATTTTTAGCGGAAATGCTGCGTGGACGCATCGTTGCCGATTTACCAGCACCGAGTTTATGGCCTTTGGTGGAAGGTACTTTCATTGGTCTATTGTTGTTGTTGGCTTTTGTGTTGCCGCCGCTCCTGCATTTAATCCGCGTGCCAACCCTGCGAGTGATGCGGCGCGACATGGGGCCACCCCAACAACGCGGCATCTTGGCCTACGCGTTGGCTGCCCTGCTGGTTGCGGCGGTGTTGATCTACCGTGCTGGAGAAATCAATCTCGGCATGTATGTGCTGGGCGGGCTGTTGGGTGTCGTCCTGACAGGATCACTGTTCGCTTGGATGTTATTGTTGCTGTTGGCAGGTTTGAGGCGCCATGCGCGGGGGGTGTGGTTCTACGGCTTAGCCAATGTCGCGCGGCGGCGCGCTGCCAGCTTGACACAAATTTTAGGCTTTGCCCTGGGCTTGATGGCTTTGCTGTTGTTGACCTTGGTGCGTAATGATTTACTAACGAGCTGGCAATCGGCTTTGCCAATTGATGCGCCAAATCGTTTCTTGATCAATATCCAACCCAATCAGTTACCGGCTTTGCGTCAATTCTTTCAACAGGAAAAACTTCCAGCACCCAAGTTTTATCCCATGATTCGCGGTCGATTAGTGATGATCAACGATCGGCCAGTACGCGCGGAAGACTATGCGGAAGATCGCACCAAGCGCTTGGTGGAACGTGAATTTAATTTGTCTTGGGCTGAGCAAGCGCGCAAGGATTATGAGATCAAGGCCGGGCGATGGTGGCGGGTGACGGATGCACAAGATCAATTCTCGGTGGAAGAGGGCTTGGCTAAAGCGCTGAACATCCATCTCGGCGATCGCTTGGTCTACGATATTGCGGGCACGCAGGTTAATGGCCGCGTCACTAGCTTGCGCAAAGTCGCTTGGGATTCGATGCAGGTTAATTTTTTCGTGATTGCGCCACCGGCCTTATTGCAAAAGCAACCGGGCAATTACATCACCAGCTTTCATTTACCTATCGGGCAGGAGGCCGTGCTGAATGATATGTTGCGCCAATTTCCCAATTTCACCGTGATTGATGTGGCCGCAATCATTCATGATGTGCGTCTGATCATGGAGCGGGTGTCGGATGCCGTGTCTTTCGTCTTTCTGTTCACGTTGTTGGCAGGTTTGGTTGTCTTGTACGCGGCAGTATTGGCAACACGCAACGAACGCTTATATGAAGCCGCCGTGATGCGCACGCTCGGCGCTCGTTCGCGCCAACTGGCAGCAGCGCAATGGATTGAGTTCGCGACCTTGGGTATTTTGTCGGGCGTGTTGGCAGCTAGCGGCGCAAGTTTTTCTACCTGGGTGCTGGCCGAGCAAGTATTGCATTTGCCCTACACATTCAATGCTTGGGTGTGGGTGATTGGCGTTGTTGGTGGCGCGATCGGAATTACGGCTGCGGGTTTGATGGCGACGCGCAGCGTGTTGCGCGTGCCACCGTTAGGCGTGTTGCGGGCGTTGCAGTAGTTTATTTAAGCGTGGTCGCAATATCCCGACTCAATCGTGCAAGCGCCCGACTGTGTGCCGCAATCAGCGCATCATAATTCGCGCCCGTGACAGACTCTTGTTCCACAGCATGGTGACTCACCGATTGAACATTGCCTTTGCGTTGCACACTCCAACGCGCTTCAACAGTGGCCGTCTTACCCGGTGCTGAATCGAAGCGCAAAATATCTACGGCAATTTTAATTTCTGCGGCATCAACGCCTGACTGGCCAGGCAAGCTCACGTGCGCGACGTTGGTTTCATGCGCCAAATTAACGGCCAGGTTATGGGTGATTTCGCTTTTCAGGGATTGGCCCCAAAGATGGTTATCGCTGATCGATAATTGCGTCTCACCGGAGCGTAGCACCAATTGTGGACGGTCAACGAGTTCGGGTAGGCTCACCGCACTGATGGCAATGCTGGTCAGCACTGCGGGAACTACATTTTTTGCAGCGCTGGATTCGGTTTGCAAGGTGTAGTAATAAGTCTTTGCAGAGCCACTGCAGGCACTGATGAAGACGCAGGCAGGAATGATTAGAGCAGCAAGTTTGAGTCTCATGGTTGGGCATCCTGTTTGCCGCGCAACAGCGCTTCGGGTTGACGGTCCAGCATATCGGTTAAGGTGCGCAACGATTGTGCGGCACGGCTCACTTCGCGCAGCGTCTCATGCACGTCCTGCTGCAAGGGGGAATCGGCCGATAGCACTTTATCTGCTTTGTTCAGCGTAGCCCGAAAATCCTTGAGGGCATTGGTGAGTTCTGGCCCCGTATTTTTATCGAGATTTTCGACCAGCTTATCGATACGCTTGAGCGAGCTGTCGACCGTTGTTAGGGTTTTCTGTAGATCGGTAGCAATTGCGTCGAACTGCACTTTTTCCAAGTTTTTGAGGATATGCGCCAACGATAATTGCAGTTCTTCAAAGTTCCCTGGGACTGTGGGTAATTCGGGCAATGCGGCATGCCAGTCCATTTTTACTTTTTCGGTTTGTTTTTCTTTGAAGAAGTCGAGGGCTACATAGAGTTGGCTGGTGAGCAGATTGCCGGTACGTAGTTGGGCGCGGAAACCACGTTCAACCACTGCTTTGTATAGGCCACGCTTGACGCGCTCCGCCGTATTCGTTTTGCCGTCGGGAATCAGCAAATGAATTCGTTCTGGGTAGATGATGGCTTTAACCGGAAAATAAAACCAATCGCGATTTGAATCGTATTCCGCGCTGACCGAAATCACTTCGCCGACTTGCACGCCACGAAAATCCAGCGGTGCACCGGGGACTAAGCCGCGCAACGATTCTTTGAAATGCATGACGAGCACTTGACCTTCGCCGTCCGGCATTTTCATCGCCAGATCGCGGTCATAGTTTAGGGTGAAGGTGGTATTGGGTTCGGCCGGCGTGTCGCCAGTGACATTGGGCGGCGTTTCAAATGCGATGCCACCCAGCAGCACCGAGGCGATGGATTGGGTATGCAAACGCACGCCATTTGCGTCGAGGGCCAAGTCAATCCCACTGGCATTCCAGAAGCGTGCAGCGGTACTGACGAATTGATCGTAGGGCGCTTGAATGAATATTTTAAGACTGACGCCATGACCATTTTTATCCAGCGTGTAGGCTGTGACTTCACCAACTTTGATATGCCGGAAGTAAATCGGTGCACCGATATCGATGGAACCTAAGTCAGGGGCATGCAATTGAAATTGCCGCCCAGGTAAATCCGAGGTCAAGATTGGCGCGACTTCCAAGCCAGTAAACTGACGTTTATGTTTGCTCGATTTTCCAGCGCCGACACTGATGTAGGCACCTGAAAGCAGAGTGCTGATACCCGAAAGCTGGCCGCCATTGAAACGTGGGCGCACGACCCAAAACTGCGCGTCTTCGACAATCAATTCTTGCGCTGTTTTATCGATCCGTGCCGTAACCAACACGTGTTTACGATCCTTGGACAAGGTTACGGTTTTAACTTCCCCGATATTGACATCTTTGTAGCGAATTAACGTTTTGCCGGCTTCCAGGCCTTCGGCTGTTTCAAAGCTGATGGTGATGGTGCGCCCCAGATCGCCGATGGCGTCGATGGCGAGCCAGATGCCGATTAAGGCCGCGATGGCGGGGATGATCCATACCACAGAAAACTTGCGTTGCTGCTTAGGTGGTGCAATCACGGCTTGCGGCAAATTATCGGGAAGATCGGTCATTTTTTTCCTTTATGGAATCCCAAATCATGCGCGGGTCGAAGGTCATGGAGGCAAACATGGTGATCACCACCACCGCGCCGAAGGCAACCGCTCCCGGCGCGGCTTTAATGGTTGCTAGGGATTGTAGCTGAACCAGCGCCACCAATAGCGTGACGACATAAATATCCAGCATCGACCAGCGACCAATGAATTTGAGTAGGTGATATAACCGGGTGCGACGTTCTGGGTTTTGCGATGACTGACGTTGAACCGAATGCAACAAATAAGTCAGCGCAACCAATTTGGCTAATGGCACGACGATACTGGCGAAAAAAACCAACAAGGCCAGCGCCCAAGAGCCGCTGGTCCAAAGATAGATTACGCCGCTCAGAATCGTGTCGCGTTGCGAGCCGAATAGCGAGCCGGTTTCCATGATGGGCAGGATGTTGGCCGGGATGATCAAGATATAAGCGGTTATCAGTAAGGCCCAAGTGCGGCTGATGCTTTCAGGCTTACGTTGATGCAAGGCCGAGCCGCAGCGTGGGCAATGCGCGACTTCTTCGGCCGCCTGTGGCCGCGAAACCAAAGCACAGGTGTGGCAGGCATATAGACCTAGCGCGGCAGCAGTGTGCGGATGCATTATTGTTTCAACGGCATCGCCGCCCAAAGATCACGCGGGTTAAAAGCGGTGTTCAGCAAAGCGAACAGCGGCAGCAGAGCGGCAAAACACCACAGTGCAATGCCTGGAACAATGTGTGCGAGGTGCGAAAGTTTGACCACGGACACAAGCAAGCCCAGCATAAAAACTTCCACCATGCGCCAGGGTTGCATTGCCACGATAAGGCGCAAGGCGATGGGCGCTAGTCCGGAAGTTAGGTGCTTGGTTAGGTGGAGCCAGATTAGAAGGGCCAGCTCTACAGCGGGTACCAACAGGATGGTTACGAAGACCAGTCCGGCCATGAGCGCCATGTCATCCTGCCATAAGGTTTGGACTGCACCGAACAACGTGCTTTGATGGCGATTGCCTTGGGATTCGATGCCGATGATGGGATAGAGGTTGGCGATTACGAATAAAATCGCGGCGGTAAAGCATAAGGCTAGGGTATAGGACTTACCGAAGCGGCTGCTACGGTACAGCGGCGCGCCGCAACGGACGCAAGTGGCCACCCCACCCACGGGTAGTGGAACTTCCTGTTGCACTAGATCGCAATCGTGGCAGGCAATGAGTGGGCTGGTTGGCATGTTTTTATAGTGATTTTGGCAGCTGAATAGGCATTACAACACAGTCAAAACGCAGCGACAACCCAGCGTTTCAAGCGCGCACTTCGGATCGTAACGGTTTTAGTGCACATGCTAAACTGCACCCGTATTTCGAGAGCCATTGAGGAAGGAAGTCATGAAGATCGGTACGCCATTATCGCCCAGCGCCACCCGCGTCATGTTGCTGGGTGCAGGAGAGTTGGGTAAGGAAGTCGTCATCGCCTTGCAGCGGTTGGGCGTCGAAGTCATCGCGGTGGATCGCTATGCCAATGCACCGGGGCAACAAGTGGCGCATCGTGCGCATGTGATCAATATGGCGGATGGCGCAGCCTTGCGTGCGCTCATTGCGCAAGAGCGCCCACATTTTGTGGTGCCGGAAATTGAAGCCATCGCTACCGATAGTCTGGTGCAGATTGAGCAAGAGGGTCTGGCCAACGTCATTCCCACCGCACGTGCGGCGCAACTCACTATGAATCGCGAAGGTATTCGGCGCTTAGCCGCAGAGACATTGCAAATTGCCACGTCGCCGTATTGTTTTGCCGAGAGCTTAGCAGAACTGCAAGCGGCAATCGATGGAGGCTGCGAAAGGGTAAGGACGGAGCCCTCGGGCACCCATCGGCGTACCCCTAGCGGGTGGATCGGTTATCCGTGCATCGTCAAGCCCGTGATGTCGTCTTCCGGCAAGGGGCAGTCGAAAGTCGATGGCCCCGCCGATGTGAAAACGGCTTGGGATTACGCGGCCAGCGGCGGGCGGATAGACAAAGGGAAAGTCATTGTCGAAGGCTTCATCGATTTCGATTATGAAATTACGTTACTGACGGTGCGTGCGCTCGGTGTCTCTGGTCAAGTCGAAACCCAGTTCTGCGAACCCATTGGCCATGTACAGGTGAAGGGTGATTACGTGGAAAGCTGGCAACCGCAAGCAATGAGCACTGCCGCTTTGGCGCAAGCACGAGACATCGCCAAACGAGTAACCGACAATCTTGGCGGTCGCGGCTTGTTTGGTGTGGAGCTGTTTGTCAAAGGCGATCAAGTTTGGTTCTCGGAAGTGAGCCCACGGCCACACGATACCGGTATGGTGACGATGTGCACTCAAGCGCAAAATGAATTCGAGCTGCATGCACGTGCCATTCTTGGCTTGCCGGTGGATACCAGTCTACGCGCGCCGGGAGCCAGTGCGGTGATCTATGGTGACGTGGAAGCCGAAGGTATCGCATTCGAAGGGGTTGCCGCAGCGCTGAGTGTTCCGCAAAGCGAGGTGCGTTTATTCGGCAAGCCGGTCAGTTTCGAGCGACGGCGCATGGGGGTGGCGCTGGCCAATGGCAAGGATACGGAAGAGGCGCGCAGTCGCGCAAAATTGGCAGCAAGTCGCGTTAAACCCGTTAAGGAATAGTTCTTAATGCAAACCCATTATGACCGCCTAGGCGGAGAAGACGTTGTGCGCAAACTGGTAGATCAATTCTACGATTTAATGGATAGCCAGCCCGAGTACTACGGCATTCGCAAATTGCACCCGCAGGATTTATCGGGTTCACGCCAAAAGCTATTGATGTTTCTCAGCGGCTGGTTGGGTGGCCCGCAACTGTATGTCGAAGCATTCGGTCATCCCATGTTGCGAGCCAGACATTTGCCGTTTCCAATTGGGATTGCCGAGCGTGACCAATGGCTGGGAAGTATGCAGCAGGCGTTGCAAGATGTAGGGGTAGAAGATGGGTTGCAAAATGAACTGATGCAGGCATTTAGCAAGACAGCGGATCACATGCGAAATAAAGAGGGTTAAGTCTGGACTTAAGTCTAGATACCCTTACAAAAGATTCATTCAGCGTATGTGAGCAAAGTGTTATAAATCACGCGCAACACTTTAATAAAGGATGAATCATGAAAGCCAATATTTGGATAGCGGTAGTAATTACAGCTTCGACCTGGGCCATGCCTGCCATAGCGATTGATGGCGACGCCGTGATCGGTGGCGCCTTAGGCGGCGCAGCAGGCGCAGCCGTGGGGTCGGCCGTGGGTGGCCGCAATGGCGCGATTGTCGGTGCTGGCGTAGGCGGTGCGGCGGGGGCGGCGGTAGCGACTTCCGGGCAGAAAAAGACGGAAGTGGTGCATGTTGAAGAACACCATGAGCATCATGATAATGGGCACCATTATGGTCAGCACAAAAAGAAACACAAGCATCACAAGCATCACGATCACGACGATTAATTTACTCAGCATTGCATTTCTAAAAACCCCGGCCTTGCGCCGGGTTTTTTATAGTCGGTCGGGTACAAAGACGATTTCACCAGCGTACCGGGCGTGTCATAACAGTAAATTTTGCAGTTTCTGCTAGAAGCTAGGAACGTAACGGGTTATATTTCTGCGTTTCGTCCAAAAGAGTTTGATGCGTTTGCGACCTAATTTATGCTGGATGACCTCTTGCGCCGTAGTCCTTTTCTACGCTACGCCTTCCTGGGCTGCGGGTGAGAAATCCGGGGCTGATAGCTTTGAAGCCGAGTATCGCCTGGATTATTTGACTGGCTTATCCGGGCCGCTCAAAAATCATTGGCACCATGCCGGTAATCTGGATCTGCGTTTCGGTGTCGATGCCGCCAAAGCTTGGGGTTGGGATGGTACACGTTTTTTCGTGCATGCCATCGCCAATCACGGCAGTCATCCCAATGACAGGCAAGCCAGCACGCAAGGCATCGACAATATAGAGGTCAGCGTCAATACGGCACGTATTTTTCAAGCCTGGGGCGAGAAGTCTTTTTTGGACCAGCGCTTGGCGATCCTGTTTGGATTGCTGGATCTGAATGCCGAATTCCAAGTCACCGAGTCTTCCGCAACATTGATCCATCCAGCTTTTGGCACAGGTGCCGAGCTCGCGCAAACCGGAAAGGCTGGGCCATCGGTATTCCCGCTATCATCATTAGCTTTACGCGCTGCTTGGAAATTCAACGAGAAGATTAACTGGAGTACTGCGCTATTCGACGGCGTGCCGGGAGACCCCGCACATCCCCACGGCACGCACATCAAGCTGGGGCATGGCGACGGTACCTTATTGATAACCGAATTGAGCTATTCCGATAAAGCAACGGAACATGAAGTCAATAAACTTGCCATCGGCGCTTGGCGTTACAGCAGTCGCTTCGATGATCAGTTGGATACTGATAGCGCAGGCAATCCTATACAGCGCAAGAATGATGGGTTTTATGTCATGGGCGAGCGCACCCTATGGAAAGCCAGTGTAGACGGCTCGCGTGGCGTGGATGCTTTTTTACGCTTGGGCTGGGCTTCGGGAGCGATCAATCAAATCGATCAAGCGGTCGGTGCGGGTTTATTGTGGCGCGGACCATTCGCGTCGCGACCTAAAGACAAACTGACTTTCGGTATCGCTGCTGAGCACAATAGCCACCAATGGCGCATTGCGGAACGTGTGGCAAGTCGAGCTGCGCCAGCTGCTGAAATCAGCTATGAGCTGAGCTATCGTGCAGTCGTTAACGAGTGGTTGGCCTTGCAACCTGATGTGCAATGGCTGCGCAATCATGGTGAAGCGCCGGTCAATAAAAATGCAGTCGTGATTGGCCTTCGCTTCGATTTTACTTACTAGCGCATTTTTAATAGGCTGGCGCTCGCTGGCTTGACCGCATCAGGATGAGTGTCATACTGCACGCCGCAAATGAAATCAGACCGCTTCGTAAAGACTACCTATTCATGAAAACCCCAAAGAGAATTGAGCCGCTGATTGAAGATGGCTTGGTCGATGAAGTCATCCGCCAATTGATGAGCGGCAAAGAAGCCATGGTGTTTGTGGTGCGCTGCGGCGAAGAAGTGCGCTGCGCCAAGGTTTACAAAGAGGCCAACAAACGCAGTTTTCGCCAGAGCACGGATTACACCGAAGGCCGCAAGGTCAAAAATAGCCGCCGTGCCCGCGCCATGGAAAAAGGCAGCAGTTACGGCCGTAAAGCGCAAGAGGAAGCTTGGCAAAGCGCCGAGGTGGATGCCTTATACCGGCTTGCCGCAGCCGGCGTGCGGGTGCCAAAGCCGTTTAACTTCCACGAAGGCGTGCTGCTGATGGAGTTGTTGACCGATAGCGAAGGCAACGCTGCACCGCGGCTGAATGATCTGGCGCTGTCCGCAGAGACGGCGCGCGAGTACCACGAAATATTGATTCAACAAGTGGTGCGCATGTTGTGTACCGGCATCGTGCACGGCGATCTCTCCGAATACAACATATTGGTCGACACCAGCGGCCCGGTCATCATTGATCTGCCGCAAGCCATCGACGCCGCTGCTAACAATCAAGCCTGCAAAATGCTGTTGCGCGATGTGGCGAACTTAGCCAGCTACTTCGGGCGTTTTGCACCGGAACTGTTGACCACCGACTACGGTATGGAGATTTGGTCGCTGTATCAGCGTAGCCAGCTAAAGCCGGACAGCCCCTTGACCGGAAAATTCGAGCGCAATGAAGCAACAGTCGATCTGCAAAGCGTCATGCGCGAGATCAACGACACGTTGAAGGAAGAAGCGGCGCGCAAGCTTTTCTTGGCGAGTGAGCGCTAAAGTCTAAAACCGCTCGTGCGACATCAAATATCGCCACTGCCCCGGTGGCAATTTAGCCATCGAAACACGCCCCAATCGGATACGTTTCATACCCAACACCTGTAGACCGACACTTTCACACATATATTTGATCTGGCCGGGTTGCACGCCTTTTAGCGCAAAGCGTAGCCGCGTTTCGTTTTGCCAACTGACCTTGATCGGCGGCAGTGGCCGTCCATTAAAATTCAGCCCGTGGTTGAGACGCTTGAGACCATCTGGGGCGATCTCACCGGCAACCTCAACCACATATTCTTGTTCGATCTTCGCGGCATCCTCGACCAGCTTGCGCGCCACGCGCCAGTCTTGGGTAAAAACCAACAAGCCGCTAGCACTGGGCTCTAATGGTGTACATGGCGTGAGTCGAACAAAGTGCTGCTTGAGTTTGTGGATACCAGATTCATCATCTGCGAACTGGTTATCGGCGCCTATCAGTTGCGCATCAGCGGGTGCAGGTGGTTGATGAAACAACATCGTCACCGGTTCCAGTGGGGTGAGGTTGGCATCAGGGTGCAGCGTCACCGTTTGCTGCGACACCATGAATTGCGGCTCTTCCACCACTTTCCCATCTACCGTCACCCAGCCACCGGCAATATACAACTCAGCCTCGCGGCGCGAGCAGGAGACTAACTCAGCTAGGCGTTTGGCAAGGCGAACGGGTTCTGACATGGTATGCAACCTGAAAACGAAGACCGCTATTGTAAACGCTCAAGCAGGGCTATCCTCTGTAAAATGAAAACATGGACGTCACCAACAAACCCGCAAGCCGCCCCAGCTTGGACGGCATCACCCTGGAAATGATCGTGACTCAACTCTCAGAACACATGGGTTGGGAAGCGATGGGCGCGGCAATACCCGTGCGCTGTTTTACCCACGACCCCAGCATCAAATCCAGTTTGAAATTTCTGCGCAGGACGCCATGGGCGCGCAAGAAAGTGGAAGCGCTTTATTTGCGGCAAGCGCGGAACTGGATTTAATATAACGCTTCATTCGTCGCTGATCCATTCTTGCAACGCAACTGGTAAAACTCATGCCCCAAGCAAGCGATGCGCTAAACCCGGAAGAAACCGCAGCCTTCCTGCAATCCGTCGATCAGGTGCGCGGGGCGGCGGTGCGTTACTTGAGCGAAAAGCGCGGTTCCCCCTTGGTCATCACTTTTGTGCGGAATCTGCAAAATGGCATAGATCAAGTCTTTCAAGCTGCAATTGATCAAGGTGTGACGGTTGCATGTCGGGCTG
>JAHECG010000144.1 GCA_024641855.1 Betaproteobacteria bacterium
CCATGTGGGAGATTTAAGCATGAAAAAAGCGGTTTAACCACAGAGAACACGGAGTTCACAGAGAAGGGCCAAAAAAACGGATGGCACGTACTGACCCAACCCGGCCATTCACGTCTCGTACACAAAACGCCTGCTCAGCGACTTTAAGCGGCCTCTTAGTCAGATGAATTTCGCTATTGCCTGTCCTTCCCATGCCAGCAAGAACGAGAGCATAATGCGGATGTTGCCGGTCTCCCTTTGCATATTGTAATAACCGGATGGAGCAACAAACATCCTTATAAGAATCAAAACTATATAGCCTAAAAATGCCTGTCTCTATATTAAAAAATGTACGGACCGCTGGCGGTCTCTTGAATAACTGTTAGGCTTTCATGAGCGCGCCCGCGTATCGTTGGCTTTGTCACAAGTGCGGTTCACCGAATGAGCCGCACACCGAAGCATGTGCGGCTTGTGGTTTCGCGGCTGTTGCCTCCGCTGAGCAAATCGACAGATCGCGCCCTGACTATCGGCCGCCAAAATACGATGCCGCACGCTCTGAGCTTGCCGAGCGTATCTGGTTATTTTTCCCCGAAGGTGTTCTTGGCGCTGTTCTTGTTTTGGTTGCGCCTTTTTGGTCAATTCGTCTGGCGTTCTCGGGCCACGTGGCCGCAGCATTTGTCCTGGTTGCGGGTGTTGGTCTTGCGGCCTATGCTTTTGTCCAGTTCATGCGGCGTGGTCACAAGTATCTTGGCTATTTCGCTACAGTTGGCGCGCTTGCGTTGGCCTTTGTTGTTTACTCTTCTACGCAATGAGCAAACAGCAAAAGCCTAACAATTCGTTCAACACCGCGCCGCTTCGCGTCGCTCGGACTGGCCGCCTGCGGCGTCCAGCCGGTTAACTCAAACGTTATGAGTACAACAAATGAGTGCTTACTTTTCTGCCCAGTGGAGCAATTTTAGAGTCAGAAGACTGACCTTCTTCTCCGTTTGGATTGGGTGGCTATTTATCGGCCCCGTACTTACAACGCTCATTGAGCAAATAACACACTCAAAAAATTCCGGCTTTATAGCTTTGGCCATCTACGCCCCAGTTTTTTGGTACACAGGCTTTCGCTTAATAACTTTTAAGTGCCCCAGATGCGGCAGTAAATTCTCGAGCGCCAATTGGCTATTTGGAAGCAGTAAATGCTCTAGTTGTGAGTTACCTAAATGGTCAAATGGCTAAAACGCACTCATAACCCGGCAGTCGAGAGGGACGGCCAAACAGCTGCGCTGTTTGGTTCCCTCCGCGCTATGCGCTCCGGCCGCCCCTCACTTCTACGTTAGATTGCTCATGGGTGTATTCCGCGACTTTGAGATTCATGTTCTCCACCTGCTCGTTGCTCCAAAGCTAGGGGCAGAAACTGTTGAAGCCCTTGAGCGTGATGCGGAGTTAGTGAGTTACGAATATTCCGGTGTCGGCTACTTTCTTACCGTTAAACATCCGAGCCTACCGAGTACGCGCATTGTTTTCCACAAACCCAGTGTTGTCGGTCGTGCAGGTAATACCCAAAGTGGTTTTGTAGTATTTGTCGAGAACGGTAAGCTTGTGCTTGAATGCCACACATGGGGTGAAATAGATGTCCCTGAAAATTTCAGAGAGCAAGATGTTATTGTTGAAACAATCTAACCCGCCGCTCAACCTGACCGCCTGCAAGCTGCGCTTGCAGGTTCCCTCCGCGCTGCGCGCTCCGGCGGCAGGTTAGCTTTCACGTTGGGCATCTAAGCCATGACACCTACGACTGACCAAAAGTTACCCTTGCCCTGGTACCTGACTTCCCTAGCAACAATCTACGTCCTCGTAGGTGGCTGGGGTGTCTATCAAACGATTTCATCTGGATTTAATCAACCACAGTATGGGTTAGCGCTTCTATCACTGATTGGTGCTGGTTTGTTGTTTCGGAACAAGCTCAGCCGGTTTGTGGCATTGCTGTGGCTCGTGCCCAATTACGTCTTTGTTGCCGCATTCCTCTTTTCCTTAATCTTCGTACCTTCAGCCGTGTCATTCCATATGGAGGTCACAGTAGGCGGAATCGGCCATAATTTTAGTAACGACAAATACGGCCCACAAATTTTTATTGGGTTGTATATCCTGCTAACGATTACTCAGCATTTGATATTGACCCGTAGACGCTCACGACAATCTATCCCGCCGCTTGCTATTGTTGTCAGCGTTAGTGAATTTCTAGAACGAGTTAGAAACAACCATGTTTCTTGGCTGGCTTCGCTCATTTTTGTTGCCACATTTAGCTCCTACGCCACATTTAAATTAGTAGATCAATTTGTTTCGCTACTTGCCATGGATTCCAAAATCGAAGACGCCCGACATATCGCCTACCCCATTAAACTCCTAAGCCAAAATGATCCTGAAAAGACGCTTGATTTTATGTGCACAGATTTAGTCGATCATGTGCATGTGATAGAGAAACTCCGTAACAATTCATATCTAGGCTTCTTCCCTAGCTGGGCTTTAACTGATTTTTTTGCACAGGGAGACGAGAGAAGAGAAACGGGGCAAAAGAAAATTCAGGCGTCAGTAGAATTGTGCAATCACAAATTCGGGGTGCGATAAAGATGCCCAACAATTCGTTCAACACCGCGCCGCTACGCGTCGCTCGGACTGGCTGCAAGCTGCGCTCGCAGCCAGCCGGTTAACTTTGACGTTCCTGAGCGTCTGCTTCTTCTCTCATTACAGACTATTTCTGCCAACACTCAGGCAGACCGCTCATGGCCGATTATTGCCTGATAGCCACAAAAAACATTTACCCAATAAGCTGACATCTAAGGTGGCTAAAGTGCACGCAATGCGCATGGCCAACAGCCACAGTTACGGATCCCCGAAAAAATTAATCGATCATGGTGTAACGCAACGCAGCCAACGATGAAGTCTTTGTATGCCTCTGTGCGCTCTGTGATCTCTGTGGTGAAACCGATTTTTTGCGTTAGAAATTTTCATGCTCGCCAAGATAGCGCCACTTACCGATGGGTAAATTACCCAGCACTACCTTGCCGATACGGATGCGTTTCAGGCCCATCACTTTCAAACCAACCATTTCACACATGCGGCGAATTTGGCGCTTTTTACCTTCCGTCAGTACAAAGCGCAACTGATCGTCGTTTTGCCACTCGACGAGAGCGGGCTTCAGCGCTTCGCCATCCAGGCTCAATCCATGATTCAACAAGGCGAGATCTTTATCGGAGAGTTTGCCTTCCACCCGCACCAGATATTCTTTATCGATGGCCGAGTCTTCGCCGATGAGTTGTTTGGCGATGCGACCATCTTGGGTTAGCACCAGCAAGCCTAAAGAATCGATATCCAACCGCCCGGCAGGCGCCAAGCCCATCAAATGCGCAGG
The DNA here is from genome assembly GCA_024641855.1 of Betaproteobacteria bacterium. Lineage (GTDB taxonomy): Bacteria > Pseudomonadota > Gammaproteobacteria > Burkholderiales > Thiobacteraceae > RBG-16-58-11. The sequence continues at coordinate 3,374 of JAHECG010000144.1, forward strand.
ACTAAAGTTAAATTTGGATTTGTCTTCGCGATAACGCGATTCAGCGCAGATTAAAGATGCTGCTGGTTTATAGCCCTTCTCCGCTTGGCTGGAGACGAAGCCAATGGGCTTGTTGAGCAAAATCGTCACGCGCGCTTCTTGCTTGGCTTGCGCGGATTTATCTAAGGTAATTTTTTGGTCGGGCAGAATGCGCGTGCCCAACTCGGTGATGCGTTGACCATCGACGAACACCCAGCCACGCGCGATGTAGCTATCGGCTTCGCGTCGGGAGCATAAACCTTGTTCGGACATCAACTTAGAGAGTCGTATTTTTTCCATATCGCAAAACTTAAAAAAGAAAATTTATTACCACAGAGATCACAGAGGGCACAGAGAAAAACCAAAGCCTTAACGATTTTTTCATTTCGCCCTAATTACCTTACCTTAAATAAAGCCAACGCTATATTCAATCTCTGTGTTCTCT
>JAHECG010000074.1 GCA_024641855.1 Betaproteobacteria bacterium
GCCCTCCGAAGGCAGGGGTCGAACGTTCGAATCGTTTCGGGCGCGCCATATTTTCAAGCACTTACCGCACTACTTTTTTCGCACGCTCTATTCGAGCCTATCCAGTGCCTTCGCATAAGAGGACTACCGTCATTTACAGACTATTCGGAATAGCCACCGCCCGAGCGACGTTCTTCGCGAGAGAAATACCGGATATCCCCTAACGGCACGACCACCAAACCGCCTTCGGTAATATGGTAACCCGCTGCTCGGTCGCGATCGGCGTCAAAGCCGATCTCCGCACCGGGTGCAATCACGTTATGCCGATCAATAATTGCGTGGCGGATTTTTGCACCAGCGCCGATGCGCGCATAATCCATGATGACGCAATCTTCAATTTCCGCTCCTGGCTCAACGACGACTTCTCGGCGCAGTATCGAATTCTTAACGGTTGCGCCACTGACGATGGTCGCCGCACCGAGTAGTACATTGTCCAAGTGTCCTTGCACAACGCGCGCCGTCGGTCCTTGATAATGGCTAGAGTAAATCGGCCATTGCGGATTAAACGCGTCAAAGCGCGGTGCCAAGCCAAGCACGTCTTGATGCGCTTCAAAATACGCATCCAAGTTCCCCACATCTCGCCAATAGCCGCGCTCTTCATAGGGTTTGGTACCCGGCACTTCATTGTTCGCAAAGTCATAAGCAAATACGCGATTCGATTCTGTCAGACGGGGTAACACATGATGCCCAAAATCCGTCTCGCCAAGTCGATGCGCTTCTTCTAATGCCGTCCGCAAGAAATCTGCATTGAATAAATAGTTTCCCATCGATGCGTAGGCCCGTGTGGGGTCAGATGGCATTGGTTTTGGATTGGTGGGTTTTTCTTGGAATCCTCTGATTCTGCCATTTGCTTCGGTATCAATGACGCCAAAATCGGAAGCTTGATCGAGCGGCACCGGAAGCGCTGCCACGGTTACATCCGCTTCTGCTTCGCAATGGAAACGCACCATTTGACGAATATCCATCCGGTAAATATGATCCGCGCCAAACACAGCGACTAGATCGGGGCGATGCATATCCATTAAATTTAAACTTTGATAAACCGCATCCGCCGTACCACCAAACAATGTGTTTTCTTTTGTCATTTGTGGAGGCACCACGGTGACAAATTGATCTGAGAATAATGCCGATACCGTCCAAGCTTTACGTATATGCTCAATTAAGGACTGCGGTTTGTATTGAACCAACAGGTAAATCGATCGAATGTCTGAATTAACTAAGTTACTCAGCACAAAATCGACGATGCGATAACGGCTACCAAAGGGCACGCCAGGTTTACAACGGTCCGTCGTCAATGGTCGTAAACGCGAACCCTCGCCGCCAGCCATCACGAAAGCCATGACCTTTTCATGTCCACGTCGATCAAACATTGAATATCCTCTTTTATATTTTAGATGTTGGGCCAGGTGCGCTTTAAGTCCCTATCTATAGCGTGCGCTCCCAAAAACCACCCAAATCCAGTTTAAAACTTTAGCGCAATTTCTACAATAACAGGCTGAATCACTTCGTATTTGCACCATTAACTCTTGTTGTGGGAAAGGATACGCCTAGCTTCTTAAGATCAGGAACTTGGAATACCCCTTGTAGATTCAGCAATTCATCTCGATGCAATCCTGCGAGTTTATTAACCGTTTTTTCTCCTAATACGGTTAAGTGAACTTCCACCTCGCGGCGATCATTTTTGCCTTGCACACGACGCACCAATCCTAGAATTTCGCAACGGGACACGAGCGCCACGACCCCATGATGCTTTGCTTGCAACCGTTCGGATAGTGCGCCTATCGTTGCCCACTCTCGTTCCGGGTAACCCTTGATATGCAACAGCAACAAATATTGCAAATTCGTTATTCCAAATTGACGGGTGATATCTTCACTAAACCGTAAAAACCGACGTAACTGGTAGCGAAAGTTTGACAGTGTTTCAAATTCACTTTTTTGCAATTTTCTTTCGGGCATGTTTGCACAATGCAACCCACTGTTAAGTAAATTGCATTATATCATGCCGTGATATATTATCCAAATCGCCATGTCGGCCGTAATGCACAATGGAGCACTGGATGGAAACCGCAACGCCAATACCCGAGACCGATGCAGAGGGGTATTTAGTAGAACCACAGGATTGGAGCGAGGCCTTAGCCGAAACGTTCGCGCAGCAGGAAAACATTACGCTTGGGGACGATCACTGGGACGTGATCCGATTTATGCGCGAAGAATACGATGAAAACCAAGTGATTCCAGATGCGCGCCACGTCATCAAACACTTATCGAAACGTCTGGGTACAGATGCGCGTAAGCGACTGTTTGATCTGTTCCCCTATGGATACGTCAAACAAGCCTGCAAGATTGCCGGCATGAAACGCCCCCGTGCGTGGAGCACGGGTTAGCACCTCAAAGACATTAAAGCACGTAGCGCGCTAAGTCTTCACTCTTCGCCAAGGCTTTGAGCTTGACATCAACATAAGCCGCATCAATAACAATGGTTACACCGCTTTGCTGGTCAGCGGAGAAAGCAACCTCCTCCAGCAATTTCTCCATGACCGTATAAAGTCGACGCGCGCCAATATTCTCGGTGCGCTCATTCACCTCAAAAGCAATCTCCGCAAGCCGTTGCACACCGGCATCGACAAAGCTTAATTGAACACCCTCGGTTTCCAACAAGGCTTGATACTGGCGCGTGAGACAGGCATCCGTGCTGGTCAGAATACGGGCAAAATCATCCACCGAGAGGGAGTCGAGCTCTACGCGGATCGGAAAACGACCCTGTAATTCCGGGATAAGATCCGAGGGTTTAGCGAGATGAAATGCGCCACTACCGATAAATAGAATATGGTCGGTTTTTACCATGCCATACTTAGTTGAGACCGTAGTCCCTTCGACTAAAGGCAATAAATCTCGCTGCACTCCTTGCCGCGAAACTTCGGCGCCACCACTCTCAGAACGAGAAGTGATTTTGTCAATTTCATCCAGGAACACGATGCCGTTTTGTTCGACATTGCGCAGCGCATCCAGCTTCAAATCATCCTCATTGACCAATTTGAGCGCTTCTTCTTCCGACAGTAATTTAAAGGCTTCACGTACGTTCAACTTCCGTGTTTTAGTTTTGTTAGCGCCTAAGTTCTGAAACATGCCTTGCAGTTGTGAAGAGAAATCCTCCATGCCGGGAGGCGCGAAGATTTCCATCGTGGCGCCGACAGCGCTGACTTCGATCTCGATTTCTTTATCGTCCAGCGTGCCTTCGCGCAGCATTTTACGAAATTTCTGCCGCGTAGCTGTTTCCACCGGCTTTACCTCAGCCTCCTCCACACCGAATCCTGTCTCTCGCGCAGTTGGCAATAGCGCATCCAACACCCGTTCCTCGGCAGCTTCTTCGGCCCGGAATTTGACTTGCTGCGTCGCCTGATCGCGCGCTTGTTTAATCGCCATTTCCACCAAATCACGAATGATGGTATCGACGTCGCGCCCGACATAGCCGACTTCAGTAAATTTTGTGGCTTCGATTTTAATAAACGGTGCATTCACCAGCCGCGCCAAGCGTCGCGCGATTTCGGTTTTACCCACACCGGTCGGACCAATCATCAAGATATTTTTAGGCGTTATTTCTTGACGCAAGGGTTCCTCGACTTGCGATCGGCGCCAACGGTTACGTAACGCAATCGCGACGGCGCGTTTCGCCGCATTTTGACCAACGATATGCTTGTCTAATTCGTGAACAATTTCTTTAGGGGTCATTTCCATCTCCAATCCAAAGTCTTATTCCAGCACTTCGATGACATGACTTTGATTGGTATAAATACACAAATCGCCAGCGATAGCGAGTGAACGCTGAACAATCTCTGCGGGGCTCAGCTCTGTATTCTCCAACAGCGCGCGTGCCGCGCTATGCGCATAAGGTCCGCCACTGCCAATCGCCAGCAAGCCTTGCTCCGGCTCTAAGACGTCGCCATTGCCTGTTAAGATAATGGATGTCTCATGATTGGCAACGGCTAACATCGCTTCCAAACGGCGCAAAATGCGGTCGGTACGCCAGTCTTTCGCCAACTCTACTGCGGCGCGCAATAAATGCCCCTGATGCTTTTCCAATTTAGCCTCAAACCGCTCGAATAGCGTAAACGCGTCCGCGGTGCCGCCTGCAAAACCGGCCAGAATTTTATCGTGATATAAGCGACGCACTTTGCGTGCCGAGGCTTTAATAACGATATTTCCCAACGTGACCTGCCCATCTCCACCCAGTGCCACCTGCGTGCCACGCCGAACGGATAGAATAGTCGTACCGTGATATTGCTCCATGATCGATCTCGGAAAAATTAACGCTGCTTGCGGGGAATAACAGTGGCGTACTCGGTCACACCCATCACATCGAATAGGGCATGCACCATTTCGTTGGCACCGTTAATTGACACTTGCTTACCCTTTTGATTCAGAGCAATGAGGGTATTAATAAACGCGCCGACCGTCACAAAATCCACACGCGTAGTGGTGGTCATGTCAATCAGCACTTCGGTACGGGTATCGGCGTAACGTTCCAAATCGCGTAATTTGTAATCGGTGCCGCTGGCCAAAACTCCTTCGATACCAAAAGAGTCTGCTTCTAAACTTGCTTCGGGTTCGTCGGTGTCCTCCGGTTCGATCGCTCCGGTCGTTTGTACCGATTCAGGCATCGCTTCCCAGGAAGGCGGCGATAGCTCAAACGTCACAGCATAATCGACCGCAGCATCTTCAAACGCGTCTTGCTGGCCACTGAGTTGATACAATTCAAACAAAAGTGCCCAAAGGGATTTTTCTTGCTGCGCACCCTCAACGAGTAAGTCTTTGACGATTTGCGCAAACGCGTTCGCACCGGCTACGACAATGGATTGCTCCGAGCGACGCATGCTTTGCAACGCTGCAGCAAACTGCGCCGCCGGTTCCGCATCAATCCCCGTAGCGTGCATCAAATCCAATTTCACCCCACTCTCAGATGCGGCCAGTTTCAGCATACGCTCAAAGTCTGCGGCCTGCGCTGAACCAATTTGCCCCTTGAGTTGCACACTGCTGGCGATGCCACGTGGCACAGTTTTCGTCGCCACAGAAGCAGCCTGCGGCGGCCCCTCCCATGTAGGCGCAGAGCGCTCAAAACGCACCACAAAGTCCATTGAGAGCTCTTCAAAGGGTTGCTTTAAGTTCTGCACTTGATATAGGTCAAACAAGAGCATCCATGGAGGCAACTCACGCGATTCGTTATTTTCCTTGATAAAACCAAGCAACGTGGCGATGGCCTCGGTTATGCGTTCGTTGGCATATAGAATCGCCGCTTCCTCTATTGCGGAATGCGACTCCGCATTGGCGACGATGGTGTCGAAGGACAGATCGTCAAATTCCACCTCAGTTGATTCCTGTGTCGCGGGCGGCGATACCGAGGTTGGTGATGCCGTTGCGCCAGGCAGGGGTTTCGGCGCCACCGGCCTGGGTGGCGTAATTGTTTGGGGCTCTTCGCCCTTGCGTTTAAAAAAAGAAAAGACCACGTAGTTTCGCGGTAAGAATAACTTGAGAGTTTAACCAGCCGCCACCCACTATTTAGCTAAAAATAGAGCTAGCGACTCCTTGGTTTCAAGGTGTTCATGATAAGGGCAAAGCACCGCCCCTACAAGCGTCGAAGGTCAAAACAAAAAAGGCGGCCATCAGCCGCCTTTTTTGGCAAAAACGTAAAATTATTTCTTGGCGTATTTCTGGCGGAATTTTTCAACACGACCAGCAGTATCCAACACCTTTTGCTTGCCGGTGAAGAATGGATGACATTGCGAACAGACCTCAATCGTCAAATCGCGGCCCATGGTGGAACCGGTTTTGAACTGGTTGCCGCAACTGCAAGCAACTGATATTTCAGTATAATTAGGATGAACTTCTGGCTTCATCGCTGTTTCCTTAAAGAAGTTTTTCCGGGCTAGAGGCTCGGAGAGAAAGGGCGCCATTATGCATAAATTCGCCCCGCTTTGCAATAAGGCCGTAAAACGCCTTAACCGCGCCGCATCGAATCGAAAAACTCATTATTGTTTTTCGTGGCACGCAATTTGTCGTGCAAAAACTCCATTGCTTCCAAATCATCCATTGGATACAAGACTTTACGTAATATCCAAATCTTCTGTAGAACATCCGGCTTGATCAGCAATTCCTCGCGCCGCGTTCCGGAACGATTGACGTTGATCGCTGGATACAAGCGTTTTTCGGCCATTTTACGATCCAAGTGGATCTCCATATTGCCGGTGCCTTTGAATTCTTCATAGATCACATCATCCATGCGCGAACCGGTATCGACCAAAGCCGTTGCAATAATCGTCAACGAACCACCTTCTTCGATATTGCGGGCCGCTCCAAAAAAGCGCTTAGGCCGTTGCAAGGCATTTGCGTCTACACCACCGGTCAATACTTTTCCGGAAGCCGGCACCACTGTGTTATAGGCACGCGCTAGACGGGTAATAGAATCCAGCAGAATCACCACATCTTTTTTATGCTCAACAAGCCGTTTAGCCTTTTCCAAGACCATCTCAGCAACTTGCACGTGGCGCGTTGCCGGTTCGTCGAAGGTCGATGCCACGACTTCGCCACGCACGGTACGCGTCATTTCCGTCACTTCTTCTGGACGCTCATCGATTAACAGCACGATCATCACGACGTCCGGATGATTCGCTGTAATTGCGTGCGCTATATGCTGCAACATTACGGTTTTACCGGATTTTGGCGAGGCCACGAGCAAGCCGCGCTGGCCTTTACCAATTGGGGCGATCATATCGATCACGCGCCCGGTAATATTTTCTTCACTGGAAATATCCCGTTCCAACTTAAGCGGCTTGGTTGGGAACAATGGCGTTAAGTTTTCAAACAGAATCTTGTTTTTGGAGTTCTCGGGCGGTTCACCGTTGACGGTATCAACTTTGACCAGGGCGAAATAACGCTCGCCATCCTTTGGCGTACGAATCTCGCCTTCGATGGTGTCACCGGTATGCAGGTTGAAGCGCCGTATCTGCGATGGCGAGACATAAATGTCATCTGGGCCAGCCAGATAAGACGTATCGGGCGAACGCAGAAAGCCGAAACCATCCTGGAGCACTTCTAAGGTGCCATCACCGTAAATGCTTTCGCCTTTACGCGCCTGGTTTTTCAGCAAAGCAAAGATAAGGTCTTGTTTTCTCAGGCGACTTGCGCCCTCGATTTCATGAGTGACCGCCATGTCCACGAGTTCTTGCACGTGTTGGTGTTTGAGATCGGATAAGCGCATAGGCCTGTAGTGTGACTTAAGGAAAAAGGAATTGGGATATTTGGAGCGGGATCCAAGCGAAAGGCCTGGAACTTGAACTAACGCCCGTTTGGTAAAGTTATCGGGCGTCGGTTCTGAAAACTTTAGAGACTAGCCTAGCGAGTTCAAACGTTGCTGTCAATAAAGGCGGTTAATTGGGATTTCGACAAGGCGCCGACTTTAGTCGCTTCGACATTGCCGTTCTTAAAAATCATCAAGGTAGGAATGCCGCGAATACCGAACTTCGGCGGCGTTTGCTGGTTTTCATCGATATTGAGTTTGGCAACTTTAATCTTGCCAGCGTACTCCTGAGCGACTTCATCCAAAATCGGCGCGATCATCTTGCACGGGCCGCACCAGTCCGCCCAGTAATCGACTAAAACCGGCACCGTCGATTGCAGCACTTCTTGATCAAAGGAATCGTCGGTGACGTAATGAATATGTTCGCTCATGGGATCCTCATACATCTAATCCGCTCTAAAAAGAGCCAATTAGGATTGATTCAAAATAGGAATTTGTTTTTTTGGTAGGGCAAGAATTTGTATCGTAACCAAAATTTTCAGGAATGGGAAGCTTTGGTTCTGGAAAAAGATTAGCGCTTTTGTTCAAGCCCGCCCAAGGCTAAAATTACGCTATTAAATAACACGCGAAAAACCAAGAAGGGCAAAGCATGACCTACGTTGTTACCGAACCCTGCATCAAGTGCAAATATACCGATTGTGTGGATGTCTGCCCGGTCGATTGTTTCCGCGAAGGGCCCAATTTCCTGGTGATCGACCCAGAAGAATGCATCGATTGCACCTTATGCGTAGCCGAATGCCCGGTTGAAGCCATTTTTGCCGAAGACGATGTACCCGAGGATCAGCGCAGCTTTATCGCACTAAACGCTGAGCTAACCCAAATTTGGAAACCCATTATCGAGCGCAAGTCTGCCCCTCCCGATGCGGACGAGTGGGCGAAGAAATTCGATAAGCTTTCCCTGTTAGAACGTTAAACGAATACCGGCGTGGGCTCTTCCGCGATCACGCGCCTGTTTCCTGAAACTGATTTGTTGCATCGCGCTGCGGCGACCATCGTCGCGGCTGAGCGAGATCGACTGCCCGATTTAAGCGCCTGTACGATTCTGGTTCCCAACCTGCATGCGGTTCCGGCCATGGCACGTGCGCTGGGTCAAGCCGCCGCTCGCCCCGCCCTACTGCTCCCGCAAATCACCACCCTGCCGCAACTCGCACGGCAAATCGCGCTGCCACAAATGACGGTGCCCGACAGCGTACGCCAGAGCCTGCTCTACGCTGCCCTGCGTGCGCGCAAATGGTTCGAACCCAATCTGCTCTGGCCAATCACCGGCGAACTGCTCAAGCTGTTTGATGAATTGACACTCAATCAAGTGCAGTTACCCGACTCCTATGATGACTTTGTTCAACAGTTAGCACTTGCTTACGAAGCGAATGCCGGTACCTCGATGCATTTCGAAGCGCGTTTAGTCCACGCCTTATGGCATGCCTTGCGCCAGGATTTGGGTGAGCGCCTGGATGCAAGCACGACCTATGTTTTGCAACTCAGCCAGCTCGCACAAAACGCCGATGCGCCTTTATATGGAGTGGGCTTGGCCGACCTGGCGCCGGTCGAGCTGGAATTTCTTTCGCGCTATCACGAACGTCAGCCTGTCACTCTGTTTGCAGCGGACACCCTCACCGCCCAAGATAACTCAGCTAGCGGCACGCTGTTGCAAGCCGCCTGGTTTCAGCCACCACAAGAATCAGAAAACTCCTCCAGCCTGTTTGAACGCGCTGCGCAACTCAAGCGCGTAATCCCGGAAAGCCCCTTGGCGGCCAAACTACGGCTATTCGGTGCGCAATCCCTGGAAGAAGAAGCCAGTGCTGCCGTAATGCAAGTGCGGCTGTGGCTGGCGGACGGCAAATGCGAAATTGCCCTCGTGGCCCAAGACCGGCTGGCCGCGCGCCGTGTACGCGCCCTGCTGGAGCGCGACCAAATTTTAGTGCGCGACGAAACCGGCTGGACTTTCTCCACCACCGCAGCCAGCTCGCTCATCATGCGTTGGCTGGATCTGGTGACCGATGATTTCTACTATCAAGACTTATTGGATTTTTTAAAGTCGCCACTGGTATTCAGCCAAATCGAACGCGAACAGCGACGCGATGCGGTATCGGCCTTGGAATTGCTGATCCGAGAATACGATGTAGTATCACGCCTCGATCGTTATCTCGAATTGGCGCGCACCCGAGAAGCCCCTGCCTGCGTATCGCTGTTACAAGCATTGGAAACAGCTAGCGCCGGCTGGAAAACAAAGCGTGCACAACCCTTACGCGCTTGGCTGCAGCTGCTGACTGATACTCTGTCGCAACTCGGCATCTTAGCGCCACTCGCGCGCGATCTAGCGGGCGGTCAATTACTGGAGATGCTGGAACACGCAGCCACAGAATTAAGCACTGCGAATGAAACTTTCCGTTTTTCCGAATGGCGGCATTGGTTGAATCAACGCTTCGAAAGCGCGACCTTTCTCGATACGGGCATCGATAGCCCAGTGGTTTTCACCCACCTGCCCGCCACGCGCTTGCGCAGTTTCGATGCCACACTGCTATTGGGATGCGACAGCGCTCACCTGCCTGCACCACCAGCCGCCAGCGTGTTTTTCAATCAATCAGTGCGTGCCAGCCTTGGTCTACCGACCTGGCAAGACACGCAACAAAGCGAGCAACGCAATGTCGCCGGCCTGTTGGCGCGCAGCACGGAAATGCTCGCCACTTGGCAGGCTTTCCAACACAGCGAACCAAACTTGCTGAGCCCCTTGTTCGCCCTGCTTGCGACCTGTCATGAGCAAGCCTATGACAAGAATTTATTCGATACGAATTTAAAGGCCCTGCTGGCCGCGCAACTTCCATCAGCGCCTGTTGCTCCCACTCAAATACCGGCACCACAGTTAGCTGCAGAAGCCATTCCCCAAGAAATATCCGCCAGTGGCTACTCAAGCCTCATGGCTTGCCCCTATCAATACTTTGCGCGCCATGTGTTGCATTTAAATGAACTGGAAGAAGTGCAACTTGCCCTGGAAAAGCGCGATTTCGGCACGCTAGCGCATCAAATCCTACATCAGTTTCATCATCGCCACCCCTTATGCCACGAGGAAGATCCCGCGCAATTAGAGGCCAGTTTGCGCAGCATCAGCCAACATATTTTTGCACCGCTACTGCGCAGCAATTATTTAAGCCGCGCCTGGCTCAGCCATTGGGAAAAACTCATTCCCAGCTATTTGCAATGGCAAGCGGAACGTGAAGCACAAGGCTGGCAATGGCACGCTGGCGAACAAATGGAAAAGGTGTCGTACCCACTCGCCAATGCCGCACAGATCACATTGAAAGGCCGACTAGACCGGCTCGATACCGGACCCACCGGGCAGGCCGTGCTGGACTATAAAATGAAAAGTAAAAGCGCTTTGGTGAAACAGCTCAAACAACCTGGCGAAGATGTGCAATTACCAGTGTATGCCTTGCTGGCCGGTGAGTTGGCGACGGAAGCGGCCTATATCAGCTTCGATCAAGACCAAGTGGAGACCGTTCCAGGAGAAGAAGATATTCAAACGCTCGCGCAGCAAGTTGCGACGCGTTTACACACAATCTTTGAAGAACTCTATGCGGGGGCAGGTCTCCCGGCACACGGCGCAGAAACCACCTGCGCCGTGTGCGAAATGGAAGGCCTGTGTCGAAGAAGTTACTTAATGAGCCGCAGCGCGAATGGGTAGCGATACGATTCGCCGCCGTTGGCTTTGATGCCACCGATGATACACAACACCAAATTCGCAATGGCAACGGCCCAGATCAAGAAAATACCGATCACGATAAAAATCAGAATGAAAGAAATAATGTACGCAAACATAACCGTGATCTGGAAATTCAAGGCTTCCTTGGCCTGCTCCGCAGCAAAAGGAGAATCGTCTTTTTTGATCAGCCAGATAATCAAGGAAGGAATAAAACCAAAAAATATCCCGCCCAAATGCGCCAGCAAAGCCATGGTTTTTTCGTCTTGGGAAATGCTTTCTGCGTTCATTGAATTCCTCCTTAATTTGTTATTGGGGCCTAACCTCGCAACCGTACCATGAAACGAAAACTTTCGTCCATATTGCAGACCGAGTCCATGCGCGATGACTGATCCACTCGTCCAAGCCGCCCTCGACCCCAACCACAGCGTAGTGGTCGAAGCTTGCGCCGGCAGCGGTAAAACTTGGCTCCTGGTATCGCGTATCGTGCGCCTATTGCTGGCGGGCAGTGCGCCTTCAGAGATCCTCGCCATCACCTTCACGCGCAAGGCGGCGCAGGAGATGCAGGCACGGCTCAACGATTGGCTGCGGCTATTGGCCACGGCGCCCGAAGAGGAGGTTCGAGAGTTTCTGCGCCAACGCGCGCTCAGCGATGCAGAAATCGACCATTGCTTGCCGCAAGCACGCCGCCTGTTCGAGCTAGCCTTGAACAGCCGCCCACCCGTTACCATCAACACCTTCCATGGCTGGTTTCTGGATTTGTTGCAGCATGCGCCACTGCAATCCGGCACATCTGGCAGCGTGGCTTTACTGGAACAGACTTCGCCCTTGATCGAAGAGGCTTGGCAAGCATTAGCCGAGCAATTGCTCGACGCACCAGACTCCGCCACCGCGCTGAGCCTCAACAACTTATTTCGCGACTATGGCCTGAGTAATACGCGCACCCTATTGCAGCGCTTCATCTCGCATCGCGCCGAGTGGTGGTCGTTTTGTCAGGGGCAAGAAGATCACTTGACCTTTGCATTGGGCCAGCTCAGCGATGAGCTCGACGTTGGTTTCGAACAAGATATCTTGCAGCCGGTATTCGCCGATGAACTCTTGCTCGCCGCACTGGAAAGATTTGCCGATTTACTTGCGCAACGCGATACCAAAGAAGATCCGAAATTCGCGCAGAAGATACAGGCTGCACTGGCACATGCCGACGTGGAACAGCGCTTCACGCTACTGGTCGCAGTATTCTTTACCGCAAAAGGCACGCCGCGCTCGCGCAAACCCAGCCAGGCTTTGAGCAAGAATCTCGGCACAGAGAATGCCGAACGTTTTCTCCATCTGAATGAACGTATCGTGCAGCGTCTGGAAGAAGCTAAGACTTTGCTGACTGAACAACGAGCACTGCGTTTCAATCGCGACGTGCTGATTTGCGGCCAAGATCTGCTGAAGCATTACCAAGATCTAAAAGATGCACGCGGAGCGCTCGACTTCACCGACATTGAATACCACGCACGCGAACTGCTCACGGTGAGCGATCAGGCAGCGTATATGCAGTACAAGCTGGATGCGCGCTACCGCCACATCTTGCTCGATGAGTTCCAAGACACCAATCCCTTGCAATGGCAAATCATCAAGAGCTGGTTCGATGCCGCAGCGCAGGCCGGACGCACCCCTTGTGTTTTTGTGGTGGGCGACCCCAAACAATCGATCTACCGCTTTCGCGGTGCGGATGCGCGCTTATTCGAATTGGCCTGCGGTTATCTCAAAACCCAGTTCAATGCCCAGCATCACACCCAGCACGAATCGTATCGCAATGCGCAGCCGGTGCTCGACACCGTCAACCGACTGTTCGCGGAAGAATCGCTGTTCACCCATTTCCAAGCGCATCAAGCACGGCAACGCGAGTTACCGGGGCAAGTCTGGTTATTGCCGCTGGAAGCCAAGCCTGTGCCAAACGAAGACGCGCCAACTGATCTGCGCAACCCGCTCACCACGCCCCTGGCCGAAATCAGCGAAACCAGGCACCAACGCGAAGCCGAACACATTGCATCCAGCATTCAAGCCATCGTCGGCCACTGGGTGATTTGGGATAAAGGCGTGCGCCGAACTGCGACCTATCGCGACATCATGCTGCTCACGCGCATGCGCACCCATTTGCGCGTGTATGAAGAAGCGTTGAAGCAAGCCGGCATCCCCTTCCTGACTTCGCGTAAGGGCGGTCTGCTGGAAACGCTGGAAGCACGCGACATCAGCACCTTGCTGGAATTCCTGGTGCTACCGTGCGCCGACCTCAAGCTGGCGCATGTACTGCGTTCACCGCTGTTCAACGTCAGCGACGACGATCTCTTAGCCCTTGCCGCTGTTAACGCAGAAGACGAGCCGGTGAATTGGTGGCGTCGCCTGTGCCGCTTAGTAGCTGCCGGCAGCGCAAGTGCGGCGTTGCAGCGTGCGCAAATCTTGCTCGACACCTGGCGCCGCCATACCGATCAACTACCCGTACACGACTTACTCGATCGCATTTATCACGAAGGCGATGTATTGGCCTGCTACCAGCGCGCCGTACCCGCGCCGATGGCCGATGCGGTGCAAGCCAACTTACTGCGTTTTCTCGAACTCTCACTCACCTTGGAAGGTGGACGTTATCCCAGCTTGCCGAAATTCATCGACGCGCTCAATCTCATGCGCAATTCCGATGACAACGAATCACCCGACGAAGGACAAGCCGCCGATGCCGAGAACGCCGTGCATCTCTACACCGTACATGGCGCCAAGGGCTTGGAACGCCCCATCGTGTGGGTGCTGAATGCGAATGCCACCACGCCTGCACGCGACTCCTACAGCACCCTGGTCGATTGGCAGCCGGGCGCGGATGCGCCCTGCCACTTCTCATTTACCAGCACCAAGGATGAACGCGGCCAAGCGCGCAACACACACTTCGAACGTGAAGCGCAATTACTGGCACGCGAAGAGCTGAATTTGCTCTACGTCGCTATGACACGCGCCCAACAATATTTGATGGTCAGCGGCTCCGAATCCAACACATCACAACATTTAAGCTGGTATGCGCGTCTCGCCAAGGTGCTAGAACCCAATGGCAATCTTACCCCACCAGATCAAGCACCGATTGATGCACCCAGCACCGCTCCTGTCGTATATCTCGATACGGAACCGCCGCAGCTACCCGCTAGTATTGCCTGTGGCAAACGCACCCAAGTCGTCGAAACGCCAGCCATGCGCCATGGCACGTTACTGCATCGCTTGCTGGAGCAATTGACCCCAATCGGAGCCCTCTCTCCTACCTCTCTCCCGCAAGCGGGAGAGAGTGCCGTAGGCTCGCTGCGCGAGTTACATCTGATCGACAAAGCGCGCTTGCAACAAGAATGGAATATCGCGCCAGAATCCTTCGACACACTCTGGCGCGAAGCCCAAGCTATTCT
>JAHECG010000075.1 GCA_024641855.1 Betaproteobacteria bacterium
CGCCCAACACCAAGGCTTCTGCATCGAGCAACTCTTGCACGAGCGCATCGGATGTGGCGAGTACGGCGCGCTGCGTGTCGCTGCGTTGTTCGGGGTCGGTAAAGTTGGCGTTGATCCAGTCCTCGTTCACCACCGGCAGGCCTGGCGCAACATCGCGCGTGGTGACTTGAACGGAGCGTTCCTGTGTGGCGAGTTGCGCAATTAATCTATCTGCGAGTTGCCGGGTCACGGAGTTTTGCGTCCGTCCGCTGGAGTCGATACGCAGGACTTTTAATGGGTTGTTTTGGGACATGATGCTTTCTCCTTAATTAGTTTGCGTTGTCTGGGAGCGGTTGCTCACGGAACATGGGGTTATTTTGGAGGTTGATCAAATCGGGATAAAGGCAGAAAATATGAATTAATTGTTCATAGAAAGAGAACGATATGGATCGCTTCGCCGATATGCAAATGTTCGTGAAAGTCGTCGAATCCGCCGGCATCAGCGCAGCGGCGGATAAGCTCGATGTCGCAAAATCTGCTGTTAGCCGGCGTCTGGCGGAATTGGAAGCGCGGCTTGGGGTGCAATTGTTTCAGCGCACCACCCGGCGCATGAATCTCACCGACAGCGGCCGCAGTTTTTATGAACGCTGTTTGCGCATCCTGGCGGATTTGGATGAAGCCGAACTGGCGGTGTCACAGCAGCATGGATCACTCAGCGGAAAGCTGCGCGTAGCATTGCCGCTGTCCTTCGGCTTGCTGCATCTCGAACCCATCATCAATGCATTCGCGACGGCGCATCCGGAAGTTGAATTTGATTTGGATTTCAATGATCGTCAGATTGATTTGATGCAGGAAGGCTTCGACGTCGCCGTGCGCATTGCCACCCTGAGCGACTCCAGCTTGATTGCGCGCCGCATTGCGGTGATGCGCCATATGGTAAGTGCGAGTCCAACCTATCTGGCGCAGCATGGCACGCCAAAGTCTCCACAGGATCTCGCCAACCATGCTTGCTTGGGTTACAGCAATCTCGCGACGCCGGAGATTTGGACCTATCACGATGAAAAGAATGAAGTGGCGCAGGTGAAAGTACCACTAAAAATGATGGCCAATAATGGCGACTTTCTAAGCCGCGCTGCGATTGCCGGGCAGGGCATCATCATGCAGCCGACGTTTTATATGGCGGATGCCATCTGCCGCGGTGACTTGGTGCCGATCCTGTGCAAATATCAATGGCCGGAATTAAATGCTTATGCGGTGTATCCCCCCACGCGCCATCTCTCGACACGGGTGCGCGCCTTCGTGGATTTTTTAGTGGAGAAATTCAGCGGCGAGCCGTATTGGGATGCGGCGATTGCACAGCATTTGCAGCAAGCCAATAAGAGAAAAAAGGCTGAATCGCGCTGATCCAGCCTTTTGTTTGTGACTAAAAGTTCCTAACGCGAACCATTCTGGCTGTAGTTTTGCAGTACCAGGTCGGCATGCTTACTGACTTTTGATTCCTTCGCACTTGCAGCGACTTCTTCGATCAACGGTTTGTATTTGGCTAAGCGTGGCTGGCCAAGTGCCTTGACCATCCAAGCGACCGCATCGGCGGTATTGTGATCGGCTTTGGTATGGTTGGCTTTTAACTCTTGGGCCAGCAATTCTAAGACTTCCGGTTCTTGGTGCTTGAAGAAGACCCGTTTGGCACCCACGCGTTTCAACAATAAGTCATCCGCATGCAGCATGTTCAGCACACGATTGGTGTCGTCGCTTAGTTTGGGATTGAACGTCGTGCGATTGGCGATAATAGGATTCCAGCGCTGATAATCCGGTAAATCTTCTAACGCCGCTTTCGCGTAGCGCTCATAAACATTGTCAGTAACAAACTGATTGATGGTGGGGATGTACTTGGCTTGACCGGAAAAACCCAGGGCGCGAATGTAGCGTGCGACTCGATTTTTTTCATGGCGGTCAGTCGCGGCGACCTTAGCATCCGCCAACAAGCGCTGCTCAATCACATCGAAAATGCGCGGGTCGGACAAACCCATCCAAGAGAAGGTGTCGGCAGCGTCGGAATGCTGGCTGGCATTGCCTTGGAAGATGTTGACGTAACGTTGCACATCTTCTTCGACGGTGGCGGCCAAGGCGCCAGCGGAGAAACAAAGTAACATTAAAAATCTCAGAATCGCCCGCATTGCCTATATCTCCTTAAGTGAGGTGAGATGCATAGTGTAGTCGATCAATTGTTTTTTTGGCACCTTGCCGAGGATATTGTGACTGATGACTTTGTGCGCGAAGGCCTTAGACTTTTAGCGGTGCGAATTTGGCTTGATTCTGGACTGGGATATTGATCTTGCCCCACTATTTCGGACGCTCGATTAAGTGAGCGAGGTCTGCTTTAGTGGACGGGAAAGTTATCTGGTTTATGCCGCTATTTTACTGTTGGCGTAAAACTGCTTAGCGAAATCGGCGGGTATTTGATTGCCAATTTTCGCATGACGACGGGTGTGATTATAGAACACCTCGATATATTCAAAGTGTGAAGTTGCTTGTTGAATATTGAAATTATTATTTAATATCTCGACTTCTCAGAAAGTTGCGGATTTTGTTGGTTATAACTTTGTGGTCTTCTTCAAGTGCAAAATGACCAGTGTCGAGAATATTAAAATCAATATCTTTTACATCCCGCTTATATCCTTCTGCGCCTACCACCGGGAAAAAGGCATCATTCTTGCCCCAAACAACCAGAACGGGCGGTTGATATTCGCGCAAATATTCTTGCCACAGCGGATAAAGTTTGAGGTTGTTCTGATAGTCATAGAACAAACCCAATTGCACGCGATCCTGCCCCTTGCGGGAAATCTTGGCATAGTCAAGATTCCAGTTGTCCGGCGAGATTGACCGAGGATTGCGGGTTCCATGCGTGTATTGCCATTTCATTCCTTCATAGGAAAACACGTTTTCGATAATCGTCTTTTCTAAATCGGGCGTTTTCTTCTTCCAGTATTCCAGTACCGGGCCCCAGCCTTCTGGGCTAATTCCTTCCTTATAAGCATTCCCGTTTTGCGTAATGATCGCTTGCACCCGTTTCGGATGTGCGGTGGCAATACGGAAACCGATCGGCGCGCCATAATCCTGAATCATTAATGAGTAATGCTTTAATCCACGCTGCTCTAAAAATTTATCCATTACCTTGGCGATATTATCGAAGCTGTAGGTGAAGCTTTCTGGTGAGGGAAAGCTGCTATCCCCAAAGCCTGGGTAGTCGGGCGCGATTAAATAGTAGCTGTCCGACAGTTCCCGCAACACTTCACGATACATGTGAGAAGAAGATGGAAAACCATGTAGCAAAACAATTGCTGGCTTCGATGGATTACCCGCTTCGCGGAAAAAAATATCTAATCCATCAACCTTCTCAACACCAAAACGAATAGTTGGTTCCTTCTGAGTAGCGAAAGAAGTGCCGCCAATCACGGCAAGCGTCGTCGTAAAAAACAACATCAAAGAGTTTTTTCTTAAATAATTCATAAAATTACTCCAAATTCAAAAATTTAATTCGCGGAGTTCGCAAAGATATAAAAATCAGGTTGTAATGAATCTCGCAACTAACCGACGTAAATCACTCACAGCGGTTAGACAATACTGCGCATGTACTAACCTGTCAAGCGATGTCATAATGGTTATATGAAATCAGAAGTCACACCATTTGTTTTTGTTGGCAACAATATTGCGATTGATTTCGTTAACACCGAAATCATGAGTCGCGGAGTGTTGATTGATCTATTGCAGGATGATGAGGATCTCGTGCAGTGGGCGCATGAAGCGGGACTGAACTTAAAAAACCGGTTGAATGCAACAGATTTGCCGGCCACGCTAGAGTTGAGACAGGCGTTAAGAGTCATCTGCCTAGCAAGGATCGACAGGCTTCCCGCTCCACGCAAAGCCTTGGCAATTCTTAATCAACACTTGGCGAATCATTCCACGCACCAAGCTTTAAAGTGTGACAAAGATAACAATGAATATGCGCTCATACCCGCGCAAGACGCCTTAACAATACCCGTGCTATTAGCGAATCTGGCCTATGAAGGGGCGAAGCTGCTGGCTTCACCCCAAGCAGCACAGCTCAAACATTGCAGTAATGCTGAATGTGTTTTGATATTTAAGGATACCTCGCGTGGCCAGAAGCGCCGCTGGTGCAGCATGGATTTATGCGGCAATCGCGCAAAGGTGGCGACACATTATCGAAATAATCTGACGAGGTGATTTGGGGGTTACCCTGGCGAGGTTCCACACTTCTTATTATTGGATGCTGTTTGACACCCATGATCAACGGTTTTAGCTAAACTGAGCCATTTAAGGTTTCGCATGTCCCAACTCGCCTTTCTGCTTTGGATTTTAAATATCGTTATCGATACGGCGGGGCATCTCGCGTTCAAAAAGGCGGCTGTCGCAGACCATGAAACCGAGTGGAAACGTTGGCGCTTGATGCTGTCTGCGCCGCCCATTTGGATCGGTATCATTTGCTTCGGCTTGGAATTTCTCGTCTGGCTGGCGCTGTTGTCGGTGATTCCGTTGTCGCTGGCGGTGATGCTCGGTGCGATCAATATTGCGGTGGTGATGTATGCCGGCAAGCTGTTGTTTGGCGAGCGCTTGGATCGCATGCGCGTCATCGGCATGTGGCTGATTACGCTGGGTGTCGTTTTGGCGGGAGTGGGCGCATGAGTACCAAGCGTTTTTACTTCCTCGGTTTTGCTGCGTTGATGTTGTTCGATACCTCTACCCAAGTGTTTTTCAAGTTGGCGACGCAGCATGCCGGAGAATTTCAACTGAGCCTGAGCTGGTTAATCGGCATCGTGCATAACGGCTGGATTTTCGGTGCGGTGCTGGGCTATGTGCTGGCTTTCGTGACTTGGATGACGCTGCTCAAACACGCGCCGGTCGGCCCGGCATTTGCGGCTTCGCATTTGGAAGTGGTTACGGTGTTGGCGGTATCCGTGATCTACTTCGGCGAGCGTTTAAGCTGGATTCAAATCTTGGGTGGGGTGTGCATCGTGGCGGGCATTGTGTTCCTCAGTTTTAGCGAGGCGAAGCACGGCGATGCTTGAAGCCTGGCACGAGGTGCCGCCAACGGCGGGACTGCCCTTAAGCTGGCGCGATTTGACGCCGGGCGGCGCAGATTTAAGCGTAGCCCTGGCGCAATATCTCGCGCTGCCCGAGGTGCAAATCGAATGCTCCGGCACGGCTGCGCTCATCGTGGCATTGATGACTTTGCGTGAAAGCAGCGCGCGACAAAAAGTCATTCTGCCGGCTTATACCTGTCCGCTGGTGGCTTTGGCCGTTGCGCATTGTGGCTTGCAGCCGATCTTGTGCGATCTGCGTGTCGATTGTTTCGAGTTCGATCAAGAACGTTTAGCGCAACTCTGTGACGATACGATACTGGCTGTAATTCCCACGCACTTGGGTGGACGCATCGCCGATCTCGTGCCGGTGTTGGATATCGCCCATCGCGTTGGTGCCATGGTGATCGAAGATGCGGCGCAAGCCCTGGGTGGAGTCGCGCAGGGCCAAGCGGTGGGCAGCATCGGCGATATTGGCTTTTGGAGTCTGGCGGTCGGTAAGGGGCTGACCTTGTACGAAGGCGGCGTGTTGTTTGCGCGCGATACGGCACTGCGGCAACGCCTGCGTCAAGTGAGTGCTGCCATGGTGCAGCACGATAAACGATGGGAGTGGCGACGGAGTATCGAATTGTTCGGCTATGCGGCCTTATATCATCCACTGGGTTTGCACTTCGCCTATGGCCGACCGCTGCGGCGAGCTTTGCGTCGCGACGATCCGGTGGCGGCGGTGGGCGATGATTTCGATGTGGTGATTCCCTTGCATCGGGTGGGTCGTTGGCGCCAGGCCGTGGGTGAGCGAGCGTTAGCGCGGCTTCCGGAATTTCAGCAACACTTGCGTGCCTTGGCTGCGCAACGCAAACAACGGCTAGCGCAGATTCCCGGCGTTCAAGTGCTCGACGATGCGCCCGGTACCCAAGGGACTTGGCCCTTCCTGATGCTGGTGATGCCGACGGCGCAGGCGCGCGATGCTGCGCTGGATAAATTGTGGAGTGCGGGTTTGGGCGTGAGTCGTTTGTTTATCCATGCGCTGCCGGATTATGGTTATCTCTCGCATTTGTTCGCCAGCGCCGAAATTCCTCATGCGCGTGATTTCGCGGCACGCATGCTGACGGTGAGCAACAGCCCATGGTTGGATGAAGCTAAATTTGTGCGCGTACTCGGCGCGCTAGGCGACGCAGTAAATCGAGGTTGAGCCTTTGCTGCGCTTGCTGCCACGCGGATAACTGGGGCGCAGGAATGTCCGGTTGCTGATCCAGCCCGCTGAGGAAACGCTTGAAACGACTTTGATAGCGATAGGTGGAGACCTCGCCAGTGACATCGCAGCCCACTAGGCTATCCCGCAATGGTTCAATGATGGCGCCAAGCTCCGACCAGCGCATGCAGCCTTGATCCCAATTGGTATGTACGTCTTGCGGCGATAGCACATCTTTGTCGATGGAAAGATAAATCGGCGCTGTGTTGTGTTCCAGTGAGGCGGAGAAGGCCGCAAGCAGTTCGGTCGTTGAAGCGTAATTGTTGGCGCCGCGACCACCGAGTTTTTGCAATAAACCGACATCACGACCGATGCAGCCATAGCGCACTTTGTTTTGTCGCAGCGGGCGCAAATGATTTTCCCAGGCATGCCCAGCTTCGACGTCAGTCGAGGTGATGCCCAGCACTTCAACGCTGGCGACATGCGGCAGTCGGCTCGCATGCCACACCCAGGAGCCGCAATGAATGCCGAAGGGGTAGCGCATATTGTCCGGATGATTATCAAACACCACGACGCGCACCGGTTCTTCTAAGTGCCGCAGACGCTCGATCAGCAAATAACTGACATGATGATAATCGCCACTGCCCATGAAGACCGGGCCATGTGCTTCGTTGAGCGCTGGGGCAAGGGCCGCTTCAAGGGTGCGCAAGGTTTTTAGTCGGCAGCCGAAGCGGATTGATTCCTGCCAGTCGGACAAGGCAATACGCTGTTCATCGGGCAGGGTAAGCACCGATGCATCGAAATCAAGGACGAGTGGTTTTTGCATGTTCTTCATGCCATTGACGGTCGGCTTCAAAAAACCGTCGTAGTGGCTTCAGCAGTGAGCGCAGGATGGGATTTCGAATATACACGGCATGCTGCGTGAAAGTGAACTGGGCGCCGAGATGGCGCTTGATCTCGGGATCGGTCCAGCCTGCCACATAAGTATGTAGGCCACGCGCTTGCGCATAGTCCAGATTATGAAACCAACTGACGGTATACAGGTTGTGTTCGCGGGATTGCGGATAGGCAAAGCCGACATATTTATCCAGCAGCATGCCATTTTGTTCGAAACACAGGTTGTAACCGATGATCGCGCCTGCGGCCCGATAAAGGAATAGAACGCCATTGAGTGTGGCATCTTGTAGGATGGCGCGAAAAAAATCCGGTGTCAGACGGTCGAAGTGAATTTCACTCTGCTGATAGACATTAGTGTAGAGCGCATACAGAAAATCCAGATTGGTTGGTTCGTGAAAAAAAGCGTCGCCGGTGTGTAAGGTTTCAATTTCCAGTCCAGCGCGGGCTTTGAGTTTGCGTTTCATCTCTTTGCGCCGTGCGCGCGGCATGCGTTCCAGAATTTCTTCGGTCGAAGCATAGTCCACCGGCACGTAGGCGAGGGCCTGACCCTCCACGATAAAAAATCCGGCCTGTTGGCAGGCCGTGCGTATTTGCTCGGTATGGCGCGTGGCGGCATCTCCCGTCAGCGGGGAATGGGCGGGCAAATCCTTGAGGATGAGGAAGTCGAATTGGGGTGCGATTTCATTGACCAAAGATTGCACCAAGTGTTCAGCATTGGGCGCATAGGGCAAGGGGAGATATTCAGTGCAAGTTGTACCGACAAAACAGGTGTAAGGCGTCAACCAGCGTCGCCAGTAGCGATACAGCGGCAGCGCCTGTAGACGGCGTTGCGCACGGGCATCCATGGTGGTGCTGAGATCGAAACGCAAGGCAAAGCCGGGCATGCTGCCAGGCAATTCCACAATCTTGAAATCTTGCGGCGGATGGGCGTTGAAATGCGTTAACAGCGCCGGAGGTTCGATCAAGTTGTAGATGACGCGCTCCTGCGAAAACCAGCGACAAAGCGCCGCAATCCAGCGATTTGCTGGCCGATCAGTCCGCGCGTGTTGTCGGCATCGATCGCCGGATCATCGACGCCGCAAGGATGGAGTGGCTCTTGGTATAACGCGGTTCCGAACAAAATATCCCAGATGGGAAAGATCAAAGCGAAGTTGCAATTGTGCAAGCCCGGTCGCGTCGGGTCGGCGCGCATGTGATGCAACCGATGGTATTTGGGATCGACCAGTATTTTGTCCAAGATCGGGCCAAAATAGATGCGCACATTGGCGTGCGAAAAATTTTCAATCAGCTGTCCACATAAAATGATCAGCGCGTAATCCGTCGGCGCAATGCCGATGAGAGCCGACACGGCACCCAAAATCAGGACTTCAAACAGATCGTCCAAATAATGATCGCGATCATTCGACCAGCAGCTCAACTGGCGTTGGCTATGGTGCAGGCTATGCAGGCCCCACCACCAGGGCAGGGCGTGTTGCAGACGGTGCACTAGATACAAGATGAAATCGTAGAGTGCGAAGTAAATCAGAAATAGCCACACTGGGTGGGTTTGCAGCGCGGGTAGCCAGTGCTCCAGTTGCAAGGGGGCAATACTTGGTACGCCGTTAGGCTCATGGAATAGCGGCGTCAATATCAGGTAATTGACGACCGGCACGACTAGCAGCAATTTGAGTAAGGTGTATAGGCGATCAATGCGTGTGGCGCTGCGGTCGGCCCATGGCTCCACGGGCAGCAGTGATTCTAGCGGCCGCAAGACGCCTGCGATCAGCAGGATTTGTACGCTGCTCAGCAGAAAATAGCCGGCAATTTCTCGCGGATCATCACTTAGCTGAGAGAGATGCAGCAGTTGCAGAAGCGGCGTAATCAGGGTTTGCGCTAGCCAGGTTTCAAGCGCATTCCAATCCTGTAAAAACCATTCCATGTGGGCAGCCTTATACAGCTAAGCTGGGTTGTTGAGTCGCCAGCCAGGCGATGTTCAAAACAGGGTGGCTGCGGTGTGTGCGCATTACTGTTGAGCCGGCCAGGTGAGACTGAATAATGCGCCGCGCTGCACACCCTGGAGGATGGAAATCGATGCGCCATGGAGGTCGGTGATCTCTTTCACAATGGCTAAGCCTAAGCCGCAGCCATCATCCGGGCTGGTGGATATACGATAGAAACGATCAAAAACTTTTTCCCGTTCATCTTTTGGAATGCCGGGGCCATTGTCCTCGACTTCCAGGAAGGGAGTGTCTTCACGCAGTCCGCAGCGTACGGTTACGGCGCCACCGTTCGGTGTATAGCGCAAGGCATTGTCGACCAGGTTTGTCAGTAGCTCACGCAGTAGCCAGGCATTGCCTTTAATTTCCACGACCTGTAACTCAAATCCCAAATCGATGTTGCGTTCTAGCGCTTGATCGACGAAGCTCTCGGCGCTTTGCTCGATTAAGGATTTCAGATCGATTGGATCCAGTTCATAGGCGAGCGCACCGCTGGGCTTGGCCTTGGCCAGCATCAGCAGTTGATGGATCAAGTGCGTCAGACGTCCTGTGGCATGCAGCATGCGATCGATTTTGGATTTATCGGTAGAAAGGGATGGATCGCTCGCCAGCAATTCCAACTGCGTTTGCAAACCCGCTAGCGGCGTGCGGAGTTGATGTGCGGCATTGGAGACGAAACGCTGCTGCGTGGCACTGGCTTCAAGCAGCAGTGCAAATAAACGATTTAGCGCGATCACCAGGGGTGCTAATTCTTTTGGTGTTTGTTGCACAGCAATCGGTTGTAAATCATTGGCGGAGCGTGAGCGAATTTGTGCGCTAATATCGTCGACTGGCGCCAAGCCCTTTTTGACCCCGAAAATAACCACCAAAATCGTCACCAATGCATTCAGGGTGTCTGGAATCAAGGTGGCCCAGAATATTTTACTCGCCGTCTGCTCGCGTTTTTTTGTGGTCTCGGCAACTTGAATGATGACCGCCGGGCCATTTTTAATATCGTGGCGCAAGACGGCGACGCGCACTGGAAGACCGGCATGCGTGGCATCATAAAAATCGGGTTCGCTGTCTGCTTCCGACAACGCAACATCGGGGATAAGGTTGCCGTCGCCATGCAACAGATTTCCATCGGGGGATAGGACGGAGATGAATATCTTATCGAGCCGGTCTGCGCGCAATGCCAAATCGGTTTGATTTGGAAGGTCGACCACGGCTCGATTATTTTCCACTTTGAGATGCGCCGACATAGCCAGTGCGGCATCGACCAGCGCATGGTCGTAGGCATCGTCGGCGGGCGAATTGGCGCTATTGAAATCGACGAATTCGCCGATGAAAAGGATGCTGCTCAAGGGAATGAGCAGCCATAAGAGCAAGCGCCCGCGGATGCTGTTAGAGAATGCCATCGATCCGATATCCGATACCGCGTATGGTGCGAATAGAAACATCGCTGGTGGCCAGTTTACTGCGCAAGCGGGAGATATAAACTTCGATCGCGTTGGGCGATAGATCAACATCCCAACCGCTCAGAACTTGCAGAATTTTATCTTTACTCACAACTTTGGGAGATTGAATTAATAGCAGTTCGAGTAAGGCCCATTCGCGATTGGTGAGGTCTAATGGTTCGCCTTTTAACGTGGCAGAGTGGCGCGATGTGTCCAGTTCTAAGTCGCCATGGCTGAGTTTGGAATCGGCGACTGAGTGCGCACGTCGGATCAAAGCGCGAATGCGCGCAACCAGTTCGGGTAGACGGAATGGCTTGATCATGTAATCGTCTGCGCCGACTTCAAGACCTTTTACACAGTCTTCCAGAGTATCGCGTGCCGTTAAAATAAGCACGGGGGTTTTCTGTCCGGATTGACGGAGATATCTGACCAGGGAAAATCCATCGGCTTTGGGTAATCCCAAGTCGACCGTGAGCAAATCAAAATGTTCGCTATGCAGATAGTGTTCGGCTTGTTCGGCGCTGCCGACGACATCCACGGTGAAATGTTCGCGCTCAAGTCCTTGCTTGATGCCTTCTGCAACTAGCGCGTCATCTTCTACAACGAGTACTCGCACACGGCGTTCCTAACTAAACGGTGCTTGATTATACCCCTGCCACTAGGCGGCGGCTGCGGCCCGAGGAAGGTGCTGCTGGAAGAAATGGCTCAAGCGTTCAGCGACTTGGTGCTTGCGTTTGTCGAGCGTTAAAACATGATAGGTATCGTCGATAAAGTAAGTTTCCACTTTGCGTGCGGCGATATGCTTGGCGACATAATGCGCATTTTTGATGCTGGCCATGTCGTCTTCTAGCGCGTGAACGATGAGCGTCGGCGATTGCACTTGAGATAACGCCAGGCGCGCCTCGCGGATAAGTCGTACGCTTTCGTGAATCGTTACGGCTGGGGTGCGAAAGATGCCGAATTGCTCGGCTGCATTGGCCTCGCGATTTTCTAGCACGGCATGCACTTTGGCGCGCGTGCGCTCGCACTTGATGCCATAGGGTGGCGTTTCGGTCCAAGACATAATTAATCTGAGCGGACTATAGATCACCAGGGGTAGTAGCAGACGGCGCTTGTACTTCGGCATATTCCAGCCATCGTAAAAGAAGGTCGAAGAGAGTAGCCCGAGTCCAGCGACGCGCTCGCCTTTTTGCGCGGCCAAGCGTAGCGCCATCAGCGCCCCCATCGAAAGCCCCGCCACATAGACTTGCCGATGCTCGGCCTTCAGTGCCTCGAATGATTGCTCTACGGTGCGATACCAATCTTGCCAGCGTGTTTTTTTGAGTTCGGCGATGCTGCCGCAGTGTCCCGCAAGCCGTGGACACATCACGCTGAATCCTTCGTGTTGCAGTTTCTTGGACAAGGATCGCATCTCCGCAGGCGTGCCGGTTAAGCCGTGCACCAGCAGTACGGCATCTTCGCCGCGTCGATGGTAGTAGCCGGCGGGGCCCAACAGAGATTCGATGGCTTGGCTCATGTCATTCCGCTCCGCAGCGTTTCAGCAATAGTTCCAACAAGTGCAATCCTAAGTCGATTTCCTGTTCCGTAATGTGGAAGGAAGGCGCAAGGGTGATCACGTTCTTATAGTAGCCGCCGATATCCAATACCAGCCCGTAACGTTTGCCGTCCACTTCCAAGTCGCCTTTGAGGCCTTCATTGAACACTTGATCGGCCAGCGCTTTGCTTGGCGTGAAACCATCGGTCGTGCACAACTCAATGCGTAAGGCGAGGCCGATGCCGCTGACATCGCCAACCACTTTCCAGCGGTTTTTCAACTGTTGCAGCTTGTCCAAGAAATACGCACCCTTGGCGCGGATCATTGGCTCGAAATCTTGCTCCTGCGTCATGCGTAATACTTCCAACGCAACTGCCGTACCCAGTGGATTCGACGAGAACGTCGAGTGGGTCGAGCCGGGTGGAAACATTTCGGGGTTGATCAGTTCTTCACGCGCCCATATGCCGGAGATCGGATTCAGGCCGTTGGTGATGGCTTTGCCGAAAATAAATACATCCGGCACGATGCCAAAATTTTCCCAAGACCACAGCTTGCCGGAGCGGTACACGCCCATCTGGATTTCGTCGACGACCAGCAACACTTTGCGCTCTTTGAGCGTTTTTTGCAGCTTCTGGAAGTAGTCTTGTGGCGGGATGACGTAACCGCCGGTGCCTTGAATGGCTTCCACATAGAACGCACCGTATTCGCATTCTTTGGCCTTGTCGTCCCACACGCCGTTGTATTCGGTTTCGAACAAACGCTCGAATTCATGGTGGCAGTACATATCGCAGCTATCCGGCTTCATGCCGTAGGGGCAGCGGAAGCAGTAGGGGAAAGGCACGAAGTGACCGCGATCCGAGAAGTGGCCGTAACGGCGACGATAGCGATAGCTGGAAGTAATGGCAGAAGCGCCGAGCGTGCGGCCGTGATAGCCACCCATAAAAGCAAACATCAAATTCTTGCCAGTGGCGTTGCGCACCAATTTGAGTGAATCTTCCACCGCTTGCGCACCGCCGACATTGAAATGTACGCGGCCTTTGACACCATATTTTTTCTCGATATCGGTGCAAATCAGTTCTGCGAGTTCGACTTTTTCACGATGCAAATATTGGCAGGCCAATTGCGGCAAGGTATCGATCTGGCGCTTGAGTTCGTTGTTCAGGCGTTGATTTTTGTAGCCGAAGTTGACGGCCGAATACCACATCTGCAAATCCAGATAAGGTGTTCCATCCCCATCATATAAATAACTGCCTTCGCAGGATTCAAACACCTTAGGGGGATCGGCGTAATGAACCGTATCTCCGTAGGAGCAATACAAGGCATCTTTTTCGATGATGGAAATAGTTTTGGTGTCCACGTGCTTCTTTCTCAGGTTAAGAAACGGCCAATTCTTTTGGCGCGTCGATGGGCCAATTTTTGACGACAGACAGTACGTCGGCAAAAGTCTGGAATGCGTAATGCGGGATATGGTGTTGCTGGCAATAGTCGATCAGCGAACCTTTGGCGAAGACCACGTCAGCACGATGTGCAAGGCAGGCATCCGATTTTCCATCGCCCACTAATACGATGGGTTTGCCCGCCGTCGCCGCGTAGTTTTGCGCGACGGCACATTTGCATACACCGTTACCGGCGTTGCAACTGGGGTTGATATGCGGAAAGCTAATGTCGGTTCCATCAGTCAGGAAATGCAGTTGGTTGGCATGCACCGGCAGATGCGCGAGGCCGTTGTGCTGTAAGGCGACTTTGATCGCGTGATCTAGTCCGTCGCTGACAACGGCGAGGGTGGCAAATTGGCTGACGTGTTGATGAAAGTCATCGAAGTGTGGATCAAGTTGAATATCGCGGAAAAAACTTTCCAGCGTAATACGATCGGCTTTGATCATGCGAATTTGCTGCTGCATGCATTCGACGGCGCTGATACGACCGGCTAGCCATTCGCTTTCAACGGCTTCCCACGTGGCAGGCGCAAACTTTTCGAGAAGCGCATCCACGGTATCTTTAGTTGCTAGCGTGCCGTCAAAATCGATAATGAAAATCAAGATAGGTTCTCGATGTGCTCAAAGATCAGAATGGCAGCTATTGTGAACCGCTAGTCCTTACAAGTTCCTGACGTGGGTAATGATGCTCAATGGGACTATATCGAGAAAGCTTAAAAAGGGCTACAGCAGGGTTTGCTTGAGGACTCGTGGGGCAAAACGGCACTGTAAAATGCAGAAGGGCCTGCATTTCTGCAGGCCCTTCTGTTGTTTGGTGCGCCCGGAGCGATTCGAACGCCCGACCCCTTGGTTCGTAGCCAAGTACTCTATCCATCTGAGCTACGGGCGCGAGAGGCGAGATTATATGCAAGT
>JAHECG010000076.1 GCA_024641855.1 Betaproteobacteria bacterium
GGCTTTAGCGTACGCCACACCACGCCACGATTGCGCGCCACCAAAAAATCGCCGGTGGAAATCAGCGGCCGCTCTAACGCCGTAATTTGTTTTTTCTGCTCAAACTGGCCACGCACCGACTCCGGTGTGCCGACGCGCTGACGTATCTCTTGCATCGCATCGGCCGCCCACAGCAGCGTGCAACAACTGATATATATAAAAACAATTGAACCGCCAAGACGCCAAGCATGCGCCATGGCTTTAACGATTTCAGTTGCAAGTTCAACAGTTCGTGCGGTGAAAATGGTATTAAGCATTGCGAATACCCCTGCTTTGGAATGTCATAGCCATGTTGTAACCAATGCGACGCAGTTGGGGCCCCTGAGAGTCGCCGAGTAGCGCAGGCAGGTCGGGGGCAGTCGGCGAGCACTGTCTGAGCGCGTGGCCGCGCAGCGGATCGCGCGAGTTGCGCAGCCGCCCGGCCTGACGAGCAACGCAGGGAAGTCCCCAGCATGGGGACCGATGAACGGGGTGCCATCTTCTTTGGTTACATTTCTTTTGGGCAAGCAAAAGAAAGTAACCGCCTCGCCGGGGCGCTTCCGGCCCAAAAATAGTTCGCGCGTAGCGCGGCCCCAGTGCAGACCTCATTCCGCTTTCACTCCCAACTTCTCAAACAAAATGGCCGGGGATACGAAACACATCTCACCGGTATCGCCCTGTACCGCCACTTGCACGGTGTGTCCCTTGGTCAAGCGCCGCCCCGATTCCGTATCGTGAATTTGATATTGAATTTTCAATCGCTGCTCCCACTCCACCAAGTCGGCGCGCACGGTCAGCCGTTGATTGAAGCGTGCCGGTTGCGCATAGCGCACGTGCAAATCGATCACCGGCCAGGCATAGCCGGAAGCGCGCATTTGCGGATAGTTGTAATCGATGCGATCCAGCAAGGCACAACGCGCCAGCTCGAAATACTTCACGTAGTGGCCATGCCATGCCACGTCCATGGGATCCAGATCGTGGAATGGAACGATGACTTCAACGCTGACGCTGATCAATGCTTTATTCACGGTTGTCGCGGCTCAGTATGATTCGGCGCATCGATTGCCACCGGTTGCGCCCAAAAAGGAAAGAAGTTAAACCACTGCAAAGGCGCTTGCTGACAATAATACGCTAGGCGTTCCGCGAAGCGCGCTGCGGCAGCTTGCAGTGCCGCTTCACGCGTTGCGCGCGGCAAGGACAGCACCTCTGCAAATGGCTCGAAAATTAAGCGATAGCCATCGGCAAATTTGGGGCAAAACAATAAAAATACCGGGCACTTCAAAATACCGGCCAGCACGAAAGGACCGACGGGAAAAGGTGCGGGGCTCCCTAGAAATGGCACTGTCACAACGCGCGGTTCGGCCGACACGGGAACGCGATCGGCGGCAATGACCACCAGTTCGCCACGTGCGACACGTTCCGCCAACAGCACGGCGGTCGCCGCCGTGACTTCCGTGACTTGAATTAAATCCGCTTGGCTTTGTGGATTAAGCGCCGCCAGAAAATGATTGAAGCGCTGTGCATGCTTGGTGTGCACCAAGACCGTAAGGCGAATATCGGGTTCCAATTTCGCCAGCGCGCGCGACACTTCCATATTGCCGAAGTGCGACACCAATAACACTGCACCTTGGCCGCTGGCGAGACTGATTTTGAGTGCAGGCAGCCCTTCTATCGGCAAATGCTCGAATGACAATTGCCCATTCCACGCCAAGGCCTTGTCGAGCAGGCATTCGCCAAAAGCGATGAAGTGGCGAAAACTTTTTACGTAAGTGCGCCAGCCGTGCAAGTCACGATTGAGGTGCCGCAAATAGTCGAGGGAAGCCCGCCGTGCAATTCCACGACCGAGGAAGTAGTACAGCATGACGGGCCACAGTAGCAAACGAAACGGCCACCGCCCTAAATAGCGATGGATCGCATACAGAAAACGCATGCCGATCAACATACCGCTTTCGCCGATAGTGGCCCAATGGTGCGCTTGCATCCGCTAACCTAAATGCCGCAGCAACAAACGCGGTGCGCGCGGCAGCATACCGAAAAATAAGCGGATGTGCATTGAAGCGATGCGCACATTGTCACGCCATAAATCGAAATGCGAGATGCCGTCCAAGGGATACACCACACGGGTTGGAATATTCACGACCGATAAGCCAGACCAATACAAACGCACGATGACTTCGATATCGAAATCCATGCGCAAGCCAAGTTTGGTGCGATCCGCCAGCGCCAGCGACGCAGTCACGGGATAGACCCGAAAACCGCACATGGAATCGCGAATGGCAAACGACAGCGTATTGATCCAAACGGTAACATGCGTTAAATAACGGCCATACAAACGTTTTTTCGGGACGCTGGCATCAAAGATCGGTTTGCCCGTGATAACGTCGCCGGGCGCTGCGCGCGCTGCCTCGATAAATTTTGGCACGTCGGCAATGTCATGCTGACCGTCGGCATCGATTTGCAATAAGTGCGTATAGCCCTGCTGCGCAGCCGCGCGCAAACCGGTAATGATGCCCGCGCCCTTGCCTTGATTAACATCATGCCGAATCAACTGTACCCAGGAAGATTCTTGCGCTTGCAGCGCAATCAGCGTGTCGCGACACACGGGGCCACTGCCATCGTCTACCAAGATGCAGGGCAAGCCATATGGTTTGAGTTTCGCCAGCAGCATCGCCAACACTTGGTGGTGATCGTAGACCGGGATCAAAAGGCAAGGTTTAAACAAGTGAAGCTCCAAACACGATGCGACCGCTGCTATGAGCACCGGCAGCAGAAAAATAGCGAAACTCCGCTGCCGATTTTGCAGGCAGATGGGTGAGCGTCAAATGCACCGACATCGCCGGGGTTATCACCTGTTGAAATTTGATTTGCGCCATGCTCTGAAATGGCCCGGACAGATTGAAAAATTGTCGCGCATAAGCCACCGCCCAATCCAATTGCGCGACGCCGGGCAAAATGGGCGCCGCTGGAAAGTGACCATCGAAGTACAACAAATCCGGCGGAATAAATAATTCGAGCTCGACTTGATCGGGCTTGTCGGCTGGCTGTGTTTTCGTGCGCACCTCGGGTAATCGCGGCCTCGTATCCTGGTCAACAAAAAGAGCCTGCAACGCGGCGCCGGTAATTTTACCCAGGGTATTACGCGGAAAATCTGCCACGAAACGCCAGCGGCGCGGCACGGCGACACGTTCGACTTCTCCCATCAACACACGGCGAAAATCTTCGATCAATGCATTGCGCCCCATGGTCAGGATAAATTGTGCGCCCTCCGCTGACAGAATCACCACGGCGCCCAAGCGCCCTTCCGGAAATTGAAATACGCGCACAGCCTCAACGGATGGCAGCGTACACAATACACGCTCTAGCGCATCCAAAGAGATGCGTTTTTCCGCAACTTTGACGATGCGATCGGCACGCCCGAGCAAACTAAATCCACCATCGGCTTGCACTTCGCCACGATCCGCCATCAACCATGCGTGCTCATCTGGTAGCCACGGCGCACGGACTTCTAATTGCCCGCTGTGCGGCTCGCGCGCGACACTGACGCCCGGCAACGTCCGCCAATAAGCAGGCGCAATGTCTTGGTCTTGCATGCGCGTGGCCAGCGCACCGGTTTCGGAGCTGCCGTAAACTTCTTGCGGCCATTGGCCAAGCAATTGCAGGCACTGTTGCGCCGCCGCTACCGACAATGGGCCACCGGAGCAAAAGACCACGCGCAGGTTTTGTTTTGACCAAGGCAGGTCGGTGGGTAAACGGCTAAGCAGCGCGGGGCTCGCGATCCACACGCTGTCCGTGCGCGCTAGGCTGGCGCCCACTTCTTCCGGGTAATCCAGGCTGCTGGCTTCGAATACGGCACCACGACAGATGGGCCAAAGTATTTTGAACAGCAAGCCATAGAAGTGTTGGTGCGGTACGCTGGCAATCACTTGCGCTTGCCCCACCAGCGCGCCCCATTGGGTTTGCATGGCGGCGACTTCGGCATCCAATTGCCGCAGTGTTTTAGGGATGGCCGTTGGCTCACCCGTACTGCCGGAAGTAAAGACCATCAGCGCGGGAAAGTTTTGCGGCAGGTCCGCACCCGTAAAAGTTGCCGCACTATCCGGCGCCTTGAGGCCGCCGTCTTCGGCAAAATCGCCGATGAACAACGACACCTGGTCACGCAATTTTTTGCCAGTGCCGGGCTGCATATCGCCCGGCAACCAAACGGTTTTACCCGCTTGCCAAGCGCCGAATAAAACGCAGATAAACTCGAAGCCATCGCGCAGATACACGGCACAATCGCGCTCGGGTCGGCGACGTAAAGTGTCTGCCCACGCATGGGCACGCGCCTGTAAATCGGCACGCGTCAACAGCACTGCACCGCGCCGCGCAACCGGCTGCGTGGCTGACGAAGGCGCTAGCATCCAGTGTTGCAGTGTCAACAAATCAGCCATGCCGCCTCACGCGCTGGCGCACCAACCACTCGATCGCAAACAGCGCACCCATCAACGCATACACGATGACGCCGTTGTACCAAAACCAAACGCGGTCCGTGGCCCATAAGGTCGTCCATAAGGCCAAGCTACCATTGACGATAAAAAATCCGCACCACACCTGGGTGACGCGACGCGTATAAATCACGCCAGCCGGTGGCAGATCCGGCTCGCGGATGCGGGCAATGCGCTCGATGATGGTGGGTGGATAACGCAGGCTGGAAGCAAACACCGCCAAGAACACCACGTTCATCAGGAAGGGATAGAATTTGAGCGGCAACACGGCGTTGGAGACGATGGCGATCACGACCAGCAACACCACGCCGGGAATCAACCACCGACCAATGGCAATGCCGCCACTGCCGCGCAACAACAGCAAAGGCAAAAGCAAAATGGCCAACACCGGTGCTGGCACATAATGGCTACCGAAATAGATCGCCGGTGGATACGCTAGGGTTAATACGACGGAAAGCCAACGCGGCATATCAGCCTTGCACGAGGGTATGCAAGGCGTTGACAACATCTTGCACGGTGCGTACCGATTTAAACACTTCGGGCTGCACGCGTTTGCCGGTCAGTGCTTTGAATTTCACCACCACATCTACGGCGTCGATGCTGTCGATATCCAGATCCACCAAATTCGCTTCCGGCGTAATGCGCGCTGGATCCAACTCGAACATTTCCTCCAGGGTTTTCGATAACCAAGCGTAAATTTCGTCTTTAGTCATCCCCTGATCCTATTTTTGTGCGGCGACTAATAAAGCCAAGCTACGCACGTTGGCAAAATGGCGCCGACTGTCTTCCGAATCGGCTGTCAATTTGATGCCATAACGCTTATGCAAGGCGAGGCCGATTTCCAGCGCATCGATCGAGTCCAACCCTAGGCCCTCGACAAATAGTGGGGCCTCGGCATCGATGTCGTCCGGCGTAACATCTTCCAAGCCCGCCGCTTCGATGATGAGAATTTTGATTTCCGTTTCAAGCTGCTGCAATTTGCTGGGTCTCCCGCGTAAAAAATTCATGTAACCATTGCGTCAGGTCGCGCGCCGCCAAGGTGGCAGGACGACCTTGCGCCAAAAAAGTCTGCATATCAAGGTCGTCTTCGACCGTCACGATAAAATGCGGTCGCGTCGGCGGCACCCGGTACCACGGGCGGCCTTTCGGCAGCATTGGCGTGCTGACCTGAATCACCACCGGCGTTACGATGCAAGTGGCACGTACGGCGATATTCGCTGCGCCGCGCTGCAACTGCATCGGGCCGCTGACCGGGGTGCGCGTGCCTTCCGGAAACACGATCAAATTATCGCCCTTGGCCAGCGCCGCAACGCAATCGTCGATCAAGTCGCTGCCGCCATGGTTGCTGATATAACCTGCCGCCAAGATGGGGCCACGCATAAAGGGGTTACGCCATAAGCCGCCTTTGACGATGCAATTGGTTTGCTTGAGCAAGGAAATCAAGATCACCACATCAATCAACGACGGATGATTCGCCAGCACCAACTGGCCGCTGCGCGCCAGCCGTTGCACATTTCGCAGCTCGACGCTGATGACTCCAACAACGCACATCAAGCCGACAAAAAAACGGAAGCTGTGATGAATCAAGGCTTGCGCCCGACGCGCGCGATCCAGCCGATCTGGCGACACGGCAATCAATAGCGGAAACGCGATGAGGCCGATCAAGATGCCGCCGATGCCAAAACAACTGAAACAAAACGCCGTTGCGATCACGCGCCAAATTTTATTCAGCATGTCGCCCCCAGCGCCATTGTTTACCGTGCCCTGGCAGCACTTGCTGCTCTACATCGGACAAGAAGCAACGCATCATGCGTAAGCCGAAGGGCTCTGTTTCTGTCTCAGCCGGGCTTGCCGATAACGGCTCCCATGACCAGGTATAGGCTTGACCGTGCGGCGCGGTAATCAACCAGGCCCAGGCATAAGCCTGCTCTTCCTCGTCACGATAAGGCTGGTAAATCTCTGGCAAGGGTTCGTCGTACACGACCAATAGCACTTCCTCCGCCCCTGCCGCGACTTGCGTGCAAGCTTCGATCAAGCCTTGCGCCGCGCCGTCGGCACCGCCCGCGAGCGCCGTCATGGGTGCGGTATCTTCTGACGCGATCGAATACAAACCGCTAATCGCATTGTGCACAGATAGGCTGAAAGCCGCCGGTGAAATCGGCTCGTTACGCGCCAAAGGCTGCAGAATTTCTATGGAGCGCCGCACTTCGCCATGGCGCGAACAAAAAACAACGGGGATCTGTTTACGCCCTTGCACGCAAGCGTGCGCCGCTTCAAATGCCATGCGCACTTGGCGCCCTGCGCGACGCCGCAGCATCGGTGGCATCGCCAAGGCTTTTGGCTCTCCCTCCGACGTCATTGACGCCGCTCCGGCCGCCCAATGCCGCCAACTTTCTGGCTGCTCCAATCCCGGCGCCCATGCTCCCCATTGTTTTATAGAAAAAACAAACACTTATTATAATTTTAACCAGATAAAGATCAGCGAATTTTAGCAGAAGATTGAACACTTTTTATGCAAAGAATGCAGACAACATTGGAACATTTATACGACATTGAAATCATGCCGAGACGCCGCTTTATTCGTCACCCCCCTCTCGAAATTGACTTGTTTCGCATAGGGTTGTTACCAATCCAACCCGTGACGCCCAACCCCAAATCGGTTTACTATCAAGTTCAACGGCTACCCGTCGAAACATTAGACTTAAGTCCATTCATCAAAATTTCGAATAAGCGCGAGAAATGGCAAATCCATTTACCGGTAAGCCCCGATTTCCCCGTTTGTTTCCCACGCGTTGACACGCATGGGTCGCAAAATGGTCTTTAATGAATACCGTCTGACTTTGCATGGTGCCGCATGACTAAAAAAAATGATCCTAAGAATCAGAAAAGCACAAAAACCCCTACCCACACCAAAGAGCAACAACGTTTAAATGAAATTCGCGGCGGCAAAGGCACCCCTTGGCGCGCGTGGGGTCCTTACCTGAGTGAACGCTCCTGGGGAACGGTACGCGAGGACTACAGCGCCGATGGTGGAGCTTGGGGATTCTTGAGCCATGAGATGGCGCGCAGCAAGGCCTATCGTTGGGGCGAAGATGGCCTGGGTGGATTTTCGGATCGCTATCAGTTGCTATGTTTCGGTCTGGCGCTGTGGAATGGCCGTGACCCGATTCTGAAAGAGCGCGTGTATGGGCTGACGCCGCACGAGGGCAACCACGGTGAAGATCCGAAAGATTATTACTACTACTTGGATAGCACGCCCACGCATAGCTATATGCGCTATCTGTACAAGTATCCGCAGGCAGAGTTCCCCTACCAGCATTTGATCGATGAAAATCGTAACCGCGGTGGACGCGGCGCAGAATACGAACTGCTCGACACCGGCATCTTCAACGAGGATCGCTATTTCGATGTGTTTCTCGAATACGCCAAGGCCGGGCCGGAAGATATTTGCATCCGCATCGACGTGCACAACCGTGGGCCGGAAGACGCGGTGGCGCACATCATTCCCAATCTGTGGTTCCGCAATATTTGGAGTTGGGGCGAGACACCGGAAAACGCCCCCATCATCGAAGCTTTACCCACGCACAATAAATATGTGTGCATGGTGGCGGATGACACCTACGCCACGGGCTTAAGCAATCTGCCGTTCAAGTACACCCTGGGCCCACATCGCCTGTATGGCGAGCGCGACGGCGCAATGTTGTTTACCGACAACGAAACCAATAATGCCAAGCTCTACGGACCCGCGGCGGACGACGGTCGCCGCCATGTCAAAGATGCCTTCCACCGCCACATCATTCAGGGCGAAGACTGCGTCAATCCGGAGCAACGCGGTACCAAGGCTTGCTTGCATTATCAGCGCACGGTTCCGGCCGGCGGCCATGTCAGCATTCGCTTACGGCTAACGAAGGAGGTGCATGAAGATCCCTTGGCCGATGTCGATGCCATGATTGCCTTGCGCAAGCATGAAGCCGATGAGTTTTACAAAGCCATCCATCCCACCAAAGCCAGCGAAGATGAATGCCACGTGCAACGCCAAGCTTTTGCCGGCTTGATGTGGGGTAAACAAAATTATATTTTCGATGTACAAAAATGGCTGGAGGGCGACAATAAAAAAGCCCCACCACCCGGATCGCGTAACCATATCCGCAATCAGCATTGGCGCCATCTGAATTCGATGCGCATTTTGTCGATGCCAGACAAATGGGAATACCCGTGGTTCGCCGCTTGGGATTTGGCCTTCCATACGGTGCCGATCGCACTCATCGATCCCGAGTTCGCCAAAGAGCAACTACTGATGATGCTGTTCGAGCAATTCCAGCATCCGAATGGCCAAATTCCAGCCTATGAATGGGAGTTCAGCGATCTCAATCCACCGGTACATGCTTGGGCCGTGTGGCGCGTGTATAACATGGACCGCAAGCGTTCCGGCACAGGCGATTTCGCTTTCTTGGAAAAATGTTTCCACAAGCTGTTGATCAACTTCGCTTGGTGGATCAATAAGGTCGATCGCTCCGGCAATAACGTGTTCGAAGGCGGCTTTCTGGGCTTGGATAACATCACCCTATTCGACCGTTCGGAAAAGCTACCCGATGGCGCTGTGCTGGAGCAATCGGATGCGACGGGCTGGATGGGTATGTTCTGCCAGAACCTGATGCGCATCGCACTGGAGTTGGCGAAAACCAATCCGGTTTACGAAGGCATGGCGACTAAATTCTTCCAGCACTATGTGTATGTCGGTGCAGCGATGAAGCGCATGGGTTCGCATGGCGACCATAACCTATGGGATGAGAACGACGGTTTTTTCTACGATGTGCTGCGTTATCCGAACGGCCATTATGAGAAATTGCGCGTGCGTTCCTTAGTCGGCTTAATTCCACTATTTGCGGTGGAGCGATTGGGCGAAGAATGGGTCAAACCGTTCGCCGAATTTGCCACCAACTTGCATTGGTTCGTGGATCACCGCCAGGACATCGTGGCGCAATGCGTGAATAAACTGGAACGCGATGGTGAGAATACCTTGATGCTGACCATCGTCTCACCGACACAATTGCAGCGCATCTTGCAGCGCGTGTGGGATCCGCAGGAATTTCGTTCTGACTTCGGTTTACGCAGCCTATCCAAGTTTCACCAAGAACATCCGTTCAGCATGGGGCATAACGTGGTGCGCTATGAACCGGCCGAGGCCGACTGCAAAATCAAAGGCGGTAACTCCAATTGGCGCGGGCCGATCTGGTTCCCCACTACCTTTCTCATGATCGAATCCTTGCGCAAGCTAGAAAAAGCCTACGGCGACACTTTGCAGATTGATGGCCCGAATAACGAGAAAGCGACGGCTGGAGAAATTGCGAAGTATATGGCTGACTCGATGATTTCGATTTTCACCCGCAATGCACATGGTCAACGCCCGGTATTCGGTGATGTGAAAAAGCTCCAGGACGATCCGCACTGGCGCGACCACATCACGTTCAGCGAATACTTCGATGGCGATACCGGCAAAGGCTTGGGCGCTTCGCATCAGACCGGCTGGACGGCGCTGGTAGCTTCGCTCATCGATGAGTGGCGACGTTAGAAAATTAACCGCCAAGACGCCAAGAGCGCCAAGAAAAACCACATAAATCTTGGCGTACTTGGCGTCTTGGCGGTTCAAGTATTTTTATTTTTAGGAGAATACACATGGCGATCCTAGCCGGCGATATTGGTGGCACCAAAACCTTGTTGCAGTTGTCCGAACCAAATGGCAAGGGCTTCGACGCGTTGTTCGAGAAGCGCTTCGTCAGTGCCGATTATGCCTCGCTGACCGTGATGACCCAGGAGTTCCTCAAAGAAGCGGCGACGCAAGTGAAATGCAAAATCGCTGCGGCCTGTTTTGGCATCGCCGGCCCAGTCAGTGGACGCACAGGTAAGACCACCAATTTACCGTGGACGCTGGATGCGGATCAAATGGAAATCACGCTGGGCATTCCACGCGTACGTTTGATCAACGACTTTCAATCTGTCGGCTACGGTATCGAAGCCTTGCAACCGCAAGACACCGTGACCTTGCAAGCGGGTGCGCCCGTCGCGCACGGCACGCGCGTCATCATCGGCGCGGGCACAGGGCTAGGCCAAGGCTTGCTGGTGTGGCAACACGATCACTACGAAGTGGTGGCCTCAGAAGGCGGGCATGCCAGCTTCGCGCCCACCGACGATTTGCAAATCGAGCTGCTGCAATATTTGCAAAAACGCTATCGCTGGGCGACTTGGGAACGTGCCGTGTCCGGTCGGGGCTTGGTCAACTTATTCAATTTCCTAGTGGATACTGGTAAAGGCACGCCTTCCGCCGCCATGCAAGAAAGAATGAAAACCGAAGATCATGCCGCTGTGGTGAGTACCATGGGCATGGCCGGCAGCGACCCGCTGGCGGTGCAGGCGATGAATTTGTTCGTCAGCCTTTACGGCGCGCAAGCGGGCAATCTTGCATTGACCGGCCTAGCCACAGGTGGTGTGTATGTCGCTGGCGGTGTGGCGCCCAAAATCATCGACAAGCTAAAAGACGGCACTTTCATGAATAGCTTCTTAGACAAGGAAGACCGTATGCAACCGCTGCTGAAAGCCATGCCGGTGCATGTGGTGATCAACGCCAATGTCGGATTGCTGGGCTCAGCGGTGGCTGCAGCACGCTTAGCGTTGTAACGTCACGGGGCGCTCTGTAGCGCCGACATCCATATCGGCAACAATCCAAAAAATTCGGGCTTAATCTTTCGCCATCAACTGCTCGGCGGAAACCACCACGTCGTAGCGTTCTTTAGCGACCTTCATGACTTCACCGGCGAACTGGGGATAGTCTTGCAAAATACGGCTGAAGTCGCTTTTATCCAGCACGAATAGATCGCATAGGGTTTTCGCCCGGACCGTGGCAGTGCGCGGCGTCGGCAAGAGCAAGCCGATTTCACCGAAGAAATCGCCGTCCTTGAGCGTCTTGAGTACCTTGCCGTTGACATCGATCACCTCGACCTCACCACGACAGATCAAATACATTTCACCGGCAACATCGCCGCGGCGGATGATCACTTCATCCTGCGGGACATCATGCGAACGTAGCGCCAGAATAATGGAGTTGAGCAATAAGGGGTCGGCGCCCTTAAACAGCGGCGATTTTTCCAGGACATCCGGCGTCACGACTTCATACCAATGGCGACCATCGCGCTCGATCAGCTCGCTGGCGGCGCGCGGCCCCCAAGAGCCCCGCGTATAGTTGGGAAAGCCCTCGGCCTTGTTCGACTCCCAATGATCCAACAGCGGTTGCGCGATATTCCAGGCCGCTTCGACCAAGTCGCCGCGTGAAAACAACGTACCGTCGCCGTGCGTGCAAGAGTAGATCATGACTTCGTAACCGGTATAACGTGAGGCCTTGAAAGCGTCGCCATAACTGAAGCGCATGTCGACCTTCTGCAACGCCATGGTCGGCCCAGGAATCTTGGCTTGGAACAGCAACTCGATGCCTTGATAAGGTTGGATATGGAACACCAACCGGTTCGATGCCAGTTGGTCGATCGGTGTCCCTTTGAAAATGGCTTCCGGCGCTTTTTTGAACTCGACCACAATTTCCGTACCGCGCTTCCACAGCCCTTTGCCG
Source organism: Betaproteobacteria bacterium (assembly GCA_024641855.1). Classification (GTDB taxonomy): domain Bacteria; phylum Pseudomonadota; class Gammaproteobacteria; order Burkholderiales; family Thiobacteraceae; genus RBG-16-58-11. Next base: position 12,121 of record JAHECG010000076.1, read on the forward strand.
GAACGCAAATAAATCGGCACGCCTTCCCAACGCCAGTTGTCGATATGCAGTTTGGCCGCTGCAAACGTTTCCGTGTTGGACTCAGGATTCACGCCCTTCTCCTCGCGATACCCCGGCTTATCAACATTGCCGCTATCGTCGAACGACGGGCCGTATTGACCGCGTACGGCATACTGCGGAACTTCATCCTTATCGTAGATACGCACCGATTGCAGCACCTTGGATTTCTCGTTGCGAATCGCGTCAGATTGAAACGACGCCGGGGGCTCCATACACAAATAGGCGAGCATTTGAAACATGTGGTTTTGCATCATGTCACGCAACACGCCGGAGCTATCGTAGTAACCGCCACGCCCTTGCACATCGACCACTTCGCATACATTGAATTGAATATTGTCGATGTAATTTTTATTCCATAGCGGCTCAAACATACCGTTGGAAAAACGGAAGGCCAACAGATTTTGCACTGTCTCTTTGCCAAGATAATGATCGACGCGATAGATCTGCTCTTCGTCCCAGTGCGCCAACAGCTCTTTGTTCAACTTCAACGCGGACTTCACATCTTTACCGAATGGCTTCTCGACGATGATGCGCTTCCAGCCGGGGCCGTCACGAAAACCGGCGTAATACAAATTGTCGCAAATCAGGCCAAAGAAACTCGGCGCAGTAGCGAAATAAAACAGCACGTTTCCACCGGTCTGATATTGCGCATCGAGCTTGGCCACGGTCTCCTTCAAGCGTGCAAAGGCGTCCTTATCATCGAAGCCACAGGGTTGATAGTGGAAACGGCTGACCAGCTTATCCCAAGGGGCTGGATCGAATTCCTTGCGCGTATGGAACTTCTTGATCCCATCTTCCTCGCCGCTCATGCGTGTGCGGAAGTCCTCGGACGTCATCTCGGTATTAGCGCATCCCAGCACGGCGAAATTGTCCGATAACAAACCATCGCAGGCCAGGTTGTACAAGGATGGCACTAGCAAGCGCTTGGTCAAGTCCCCCGATGCACCGAAAATCACCATGATGCAGGGCATACTGGCCGGTGCAGCGGCCTTTGCCTCTTGTCCGACGGAACCATACACCTTCGCCTTGTCAGCCATAGATCGAACTCCCATTTGAGATTGATTTGTTGTTATTGCGCCAGTTATTGAATTGGGGGGATGCTACTGCGCCGTAAAAAAATGATCGTACAGGATTTTTGGGCTAAGGGAAATTTAGGCCGATGCCCGAATCAAGCTGCACCAGGGAAATGGTGGGCCCCCCGAGAGTCGAACTCGGCACCAACGGATTATGAGTCGAAGGGGGACAATTAGCGCTTCATATAATCAACCACTTACCTCGCCTGCTCACTTGGTACGCAGCCTGAAAAAGGCTGAGATGAATTGAAGAAAGCATACCAGTGGTACGAAATTGGTACGCTTAAATATTAATCAATCGTAAACGGTTAATCACAAATGCATACGTATTAATGCCAGCGAGCAATCCAATTGGATCACTTTGAATGTACCGATCCGTCGACGAATCGTAATCCCTAAATCCGTTGTAATTGAGCCCGGTCTCCTGATCGTAATACTGTCCCGTCAGTATTTCGTTAAGCCTCTCCCCCCGCTAAAACACTTCTTTGCCAAAATTCCCCCTCATGTCTACCCAAACGACATAGACGCGCAACGGAAGTGGTAACGCGGGATTATTCAAACAGGTCGGCGTGAGTGCCAGCGCGGGTGAAGATGAGAGAACCATCCGAGCGCAGATCGTAGATCAATAAAAAATCACCACCGATATGGCACTCCCGAAAACCCTTCCAGTCCCCGGTTAAATCGTGATCGAGATATTCTGGTGGCAGCGGACCAGCATTGGCAATAAGCAGCAGCATCGCATCTTTCAGTCGATTCATGTCGTATCGACCTGAATGGCTCAAGCGTTTCCAATCCTTGCGGAACTGCTTAGTGCTATCGCTGCTTCTTGGTGGATTTGCGCGCTTTTTCTGGGGCGGCTTTTTCTAGGTCATAGAAGAACGCTTGTGCGGTATCGAATTTCGCCTTACCCAACGCACGCGCTTCCTTCATGGCGGCCAGGGTCGTAGCATTAGGAGTCCTAATCTCAAACGGCAGCCCTTGTTGCACCACGACTTGGCGAAGGAACAAGCGAATCGCATCACTGAGATTCAACCCGCATTCAGCGAGCACCTCGGTGGCGCGATCCTTCA
>JAHECG010000145.1 GCA_024641855.1 Betaproteobacteria bacterium
GCAACTACCCGCCAGTATTGCCTGCGGTAAACGCACCCAAGTCATCGAAACACCCGCCATGCGCCATGGCACGCTACTGCATCGCTTGCTGGAGCAATTGACCCCAATCGGAGCCCTCTCTCCTACCTCTTCACCCGCAAGGAGTACGCCGGTGGGTGCCCCGCTGCTGCGCAGCGACCCTTCCGCAGTCCCGCAAGCGGGAGAGAGTGCCGTAGGCTCGCTGCGCGAGTTACATCTGATCGACAAAGCGCGCTTGCAGCAAGAATGGAACATCGCACCTGAATCTTTCGACACACTCTGGCGCGAAGCCCAAGCTATTCTCAGTGCACCACCACTCATACGCTTCTTCGATCCCGAACACTACCGCCGCGCTTGGAATGAACTACCCTTCCTGACTGCGAAAGGCGACTTCCTACGCATCGACCGCCTAGTGGAATTCGAAAACGAAATTTGGGTGCTGGATTACAAAAGCACTGAATCCGCCACCGCAGCCACGCTCGTCGAATCCGCCAAACCACATCGTGCGCAACTGAAAAGCTATATGACTGCGATGCAGTCGCTTTTTTCAGGCAAACAAATCAAGGGCGGAGTAATATTCAAAGGTGGACTGTTGTTTGAAATAAGCAGTCAAGAATAATTCACTTCCAGGAGCCAACATGATTTTCACCCCCGACCTCGTAGCAGAACTGGAAATCCTCGCACGTTATGACTTATCCACCTTAGGCGAAGGCATCAAAGTACATAAAACAGCCGACCCCAGCGTGATTGCTGCCACCCAACGCCTATTCGACAAAGGCCTGATCTCGCTCAGCGATGGCGGTTACTTGACCAGCCTCGGATTGAGCGTAGCCGAGCACCTGCAAACCATGCTGACCATCATGAATAAAGATTGAATACTGAATCCACGACAACCACTGACGAGATCATCACCGCAACACGCACCTGGCTAGAGAAAGCAGTCATCGGCCTAAACTTGTGCCCGTTTGCCAAGGCCGTGCAGGTACACAATCGCATTCGCTATTTCGTCAGTTCCGCAGAAACCACGGCAGATCTATTAGAAGACCTTGCCAAGGAATTGCATGCCTTACACGCAGCGGATATCAGCGAATGCGAAACCACGCTGCTGATCCACCCCTATGTGCTGACGGATTTTCTCGACTACAGTTTTTTTCTACCCACCGCTGAAGCCAAGATTTCCAAGTTAGGCTATTCAGATGAATTCCAACTCGCCAGCTTCCACCCGCAATATCAATTCAGCGATGCAGAACCGGACGACATAGAGAACTACACCAACCGCGCACCCTATCCTACGCTGCATCTATTGCGCGAATCGAGCATCGAGCGCGCGGTTGCGGCGTTTCCCGATGCGGCGGATATCTTTGAAAAAAACATGGAGACTTTGCGCAGGCTTGGACATGCGGGGTGGCAGCGCTTATGGCAAGAAACGTAGGATGGATGGAGCGTAGCGATACCCACCCTACGTGCCTATTTAAATTGATTTGTACAGCTTCATACTCTAGAGTTGATGTCGTCTATATTACGTTGGGCGTATCCATGAGCGATTCACAGATCATCGAATGTTGTGAACATGGCAAGGCATACACTACTTTTGTTTGCCGCCACCTTATTGAAGGAACAGATTCTCATTGGCACTCCTCTGAACCAACAGAAGAGAATCAGTGGCCCGACTCTTGGTGCGGCATTTGCAATCAATTTTTTGATACTGAAGGCGAATGGAATGAAACATCAGAGGAAGCAGCCGATATCGGAAATAACATCAAGCTACTCTGCCATCTTTGCTATTTGCACATCCGATCCAAGTGCACAACCCACTATTTCTAAATCTATTGGAAAAAGCGGAGCACCGAAGCAAGAGTAGGATGGGTGGAGCGTAGCGATACCCATCATGCTGCTGATTTCCGATCAAGCGATGGGTATCGCTACGCTCAACCCATCCTACGTCCCTGTCCATGCAACGCATGCGCAATACGCTGCAAGGCTTCCGCAATCACTGGCCGTGGCGCACCAATGTTCATGCGCATAAACCCGCTGCCGTTTTCGCCGAATACCGCGCCAGGACTCATTCCGACCCGGGCTTCCTGCACCAAAAAATCGCGCAATTGTTCGTCGCTCATCTTCAAATCACGACAATCCAACCACAGCAAATACGTGCCTTCCGGCTGAATCAATTTGATCTGCGGAATGGATGCTTGCAGATAATCTTGAACGAACTCGCGGCTGTCGCGCAAATACTGCATCAAGCTGTCGAGCCAAGCCGCACCATCGCGATACGCGGCTTCGAATGCAGCGCTGCTGAAAGGATTGCATTGCGGCAAATGCCAGGCCTGAAATAATTTCGCCAACGCAGCGCGGTCTTCAGCGTTCTCCACGATCAGATACGACAGCCCCATTCCGGGGATATTGAAGGTCTTGCTCGGCGCCATGGCGGTGATGATGCGATCATCCGGCTGCGCCAATGTGCTCAGTACCGCGTGGCGATATTCGGGATAAATCAGATCGGCGTGGATTTCGTCCGACAACACAACCAGATCATATTGACGCGCAATGCGCAGCAATTCCTGCAATTCTTGCGGCTGCCACACACGGCCTACCGGATTATGCGGCGAACACAACAGCAGCAGCTTGGCCCCCTGCTGCGCGCAATGCTCCAGATGATCGAAATCAAAATGGTAGCGACCATCTTGTAAACGCAAAGGATTAAGAATCAGCTTCCGCTGGCTATCGGTAACGGCGGAGAAGAACGGAAAATACACGGGCGGCTGCACGATGACGCCATCGCCGGGCTGCGTGAAGCACTGCACTGCCGCGAACAAGGATGGCACCACACCCGGCGCGAGCAACACAGACTCACGCGCCACTGCCCAGCCATGGCGCTGCTTTAGCCAATCCAGCGCGGCAGAATACAGACTCTCGGGAAATACGCTGTAGCCATAGATCGGATGAACAGCACGCGCGCTCAAGGCTAGCGTTACGGACTCGGGGGCTGCGAAATCCATGTCAGCGACCCACAGCGGAATGACATCATTGGTGCCAAAATACATGGCACGGCCATCGTACTTAAAACTATCCGTGCCTTCGCGCGTGATCACGCGATCCCAATCCCACGACGCTTGGTCGAATGTCACGCGATGCGTTCCCAGAGCGTAACTTCCGACAGCGTGTGTTGGAACTTTCTACGAGTCTCTCGGATAACAAACGGCACCGCTAACGGACCTTGAATGAGCTTGAAATGCGGACTCAGGATTTCCTTCAAACCATCCAACGTACTCACACGTTCACCATCTTTCTTGTAGCCGCCGATCCATTCCGAACGCGGGGTATGTTCTTCCAGCCAGGTATAGGGTGATGTCAGCATCAGCACGCCACCGAGATTCAAGCGCTCATGCACGACTTCTAAAAACTGACGTGGACTGTACAAACGGTCGATCAGGTTGGCGGCCAGGATTAAATCATAACCGGTCAAAATCGGTTTTAGATTGCAAGCGTCCCCTTGGAAAAACTCGACCTTATTGCGCACCGTGTCTAAACCCAGATCAGTCAGCTTGCGTTCTTTGTATTCGACCAAGTCGCCCTCATCCGCCAGGGTGTAACGCAGTACGCCTTGCTGCGCCAACTGCACGCCGAGACCGATGAAACGCGCGGAAAAATCCACGCCGGTAACATGATCGAAATGCCGCGCCAACTCAAAACTAGCGCGCCCTGCTGCACAACCCAAATCGAGTGCTTTGTTTGCAGGTTTGTCGCCCATAGCTTCAAGCGCTA
>JAHECG010000077.1 GCA_024641855.1 Betaproteobacteria bacterium
AGGACCGTGAAACGAGCCCGCGCCGATGATAGTGCGGATTACCCGTGCGAAAGTAGGTCACCGCCAGGCACCCAATAAACAAAAGCCCTGCCTCTTATCGAGGTGGGGCTTTTGCGTTTTTACGATTAAAACAAAACTCGATGCAAGTTGTGTCAACGCTAAGCAATGTGGTTGCTGGGTATCTTTAGCACGGCTTAAGCGCTATGTTAAGATTGCTCGGATAATGTTTTTGGCAATCGAATGTTACCTCTTACGCTCCCTATTTTGCGCCTTCTATCGGATGGCGAGTTTCATTCCGGTGCGCTCCTGGCAGCTACGCTTGGCGTATCGCGCGCGAGCATATGTCATGCATTACGCGATACGGATTTACTGGGTGTAACTATCTACAAAGTGCGAGGCCGAGGGTACCGACTATCAACCCCAATCGAGTGGCTCAAGCCGGATGAAATTAAAAAACACGCAGGGAGATCACTTTTAAATTCAACGCTGCAAATAGTGGATGTCGTAGAATCTACGAATTCCTTATTGATGCAAACTGTTTCAGATAGTGCGGAATTCCCTAAATGTGTTGTAGCCGAGATTCAAACTCGAGGACGAGGACGCCGTGGCAGAGCATGGCATGGGTCTTTAGGGGGGTCGCTAACCTTTTCCGTGCTGTGGCGGTTTAATGCCGGTGTTGCGCAGCTTTCTGGCCTGAGTTTAGTTGTTGGTGTTGCGTTGGTTCGCGCTATGACCGAACTGGGTCTTTCAAACCTCCAACTCAAATGGCCCAATGATCTCCTGTACGATTTTCAAAAACTGGGTGGCGTGCTAATAGAACTGCACGGCGATGCGCTAGGTCCGAGTGCAACGGTAATTGGTGTCGGGTTAAATATACAACTGACAGAATCCGTTAAACATCAAATTGATCAAGCCGTCATTGATTTGAATAGTTTAAATGCAGGATTTGTGGCGCGTAATAAGGTGCTTGGCGTAGCGTTACGGCATATTTTCGAAGTCCTCACAGAATTTGAGAAGTATGGGTTTGAGCCATTCAGACAAGAATGGCAAACGGCACATGCTTATCATGATAAAACGGTCGCAATGCGTATGCCTGATGGTTCAGAGACGATAGGGTTGGTGCGTGGCGTGTCGAACGTGGGTGCAATTGTGCTTGAAACAGCCTCGGGAGAACGACGCTTCGGAAGTGGGGAAATTAGCATGCGGCCAATGAGTCTTGCACCGACACTAAAGAATAGAGGTTGACGATGCTGCTCGCGATTGATGCCGGCAACAGCAATGTTAAATTGGGCTATCATGATGGGAATGATTGGCGGGAACGGTATTGCGTAGCATTGAATGATTTTTGTGTGGCGCCTCTTCAATATTTGAGAGAAATTCCACAGCAAATTGTTATCGCTAATGTGGCTGGAGAAAAGTTCTATACAGCTTTCACGACAGCGCTTCCCAACGTCAAGCCCCATTGGGTCAAAGCAACAAGACAGGCTTGCGGGGTGACGAGTCACTATGAATTGCCAGAGCAATTAGGCGCTGATCGTTGGGCGATACTTGTCGCGGCTAGATCGGTGTGCCTGCGCGCTTGCGTCGTAGCCTCCATTGGTACAGCGGTGACGGCAGACATGTTGACGCAGGATGGAAGCTTTTTAGGTGGTGTGATTTTGCCTGGTTTGCATCTAATGAGAAATTCCTTGGCCATCGGAACCGATGCGGTGAAAGCACCCTTAGGGCATGTGACTTGTTTCCCCTGCAATACGGCGGATGCTGTTGAAACGGGTCTCTACTATGCCGTAGCAGGAGCTATTGAAAAAAATGTGATGGAGTTGGAAAAAAATACGCGACAGCCTGTGCAATGTCTATTGACGGGCGGTGACGCACATTTGATCGCGCCTTACTTTAACAAACCAGTTCAAGTGATGGAAAATTTGGTGCTAGAGGGGCTGTTGCGTTTATCCCAGAAAGAGAATGCATTATGAGGCTATTATTTTTTGTTTTATTGCTCGTGAATGCGGCGGCATTTGCTTATTACACTTTTCATGCGCAAGCGCAGATTCAGAGTCGGCCAGCACTTCCGGAAATGAATGCAGAGCGCATTCGCATGTTAAATATCGACCAGAGTAGTGGATCACTGGGTGTCGATTCAGCAAAATCAACCTGCTGGATATGGCGTGGATTGACAGCAGAAACGATGCAGCAAGCAAATGTGGCATTAGAAGCATTGGCTTTGGGAGACAAAGTAACGCAGCCGGTTAAGGAGGAGTTTTGGTTATACATACCCCCGCTTAAAAATTTGTCAGAAGCGCAAAAGAAACTAACGGAACTGAAATCATTAACCATTAACGATGGTGTAGTGGAAGAACGGGGTAAATGGCGATTTGCCATTTCAATTGCGGCATACGCTACTGAAGAAGAGGCGACAGTCCGGTTTAATCAACTTAAGGAAAAAGGAGTGAAATCCGCCAAAATATTGAAGCGTGACGCCACTAAGGATGCAATTGCAATTCAACAAGTCGATGCTAAGACAGCGACTGCGTTGAATGACCTGCAAAGAAAATTTAACGAAACCGTGTTAACCCAAGTCGCGTGCAAGACGCCCTAAACGATGAAAGTGTTGAATTGTTCGGCTATTGGCCTGCAATTTTCTTGTGGATCCATTGAGGCGGGAAACCGAGGTTTCAAAAAATTAAAGGTCGCGAATTTTAGCGAGGGTCGCCGTTGTGGAGCGTTGGTGTAAAAAGGGGATGGAATGTACGGCACCGCCCCGAGACAAGACTTCTTGACTACCCACAATGGCTTCGATTGGCCAATCACCGCCTTTGACCAAGACATCCGGATGGCAAGCGAGAATGAGGTTAATCGGGGTCTCTTCATCAAACAGGGTGACCAGTGAAACTGAATCCAGTGCGGCTAGCACAGCAAGGCGGTCAGTTTCTGCGTTGATTGGTCGATCATCCCCTTTGCCGAGTCGTCGAACTGATGCATCGCTATTGACGCCAATGATGAGGCTTGCGCCCAAGGCGCGTGCCTGGGCAAGATAAGTGACATGGCCGCGATGCAAAATGTCAAAGCAACCGTTGGTGAAAACCAGCGGACGCGGTAATGAGGCGAGTCGATCTTTGAATTGAGCCCTAGGGCAAATTCTTTGTTCAAATGCCGGCGGCGGATAAGCGGGCATGAGATTGTGCTTAGTCTAAGTATTCAAACAAACGGACAACTTTGGAAACGCCAGATGTCGTGCGTGCAATTTCCGTTGCATCTTCCGCTTCCTTGCGTGTGACGATCCCTAAAAGATAGACAACGCTTGCTTCGGTGACAACTTTCACATGGACGATATTGAATTTGTTGGCTTCAACCATGTGTGCTTTTACTTTGGTCGTGATATAGCCGTCATTACTGCGATTGCTAAAACTGGATAGCGGTGCAACGGCTATTTCATTGAAGACTTGGCGTACGTTCGGAACGGCTTGGACAATTGATTCGGCTTCGGAGCGCAGTGTCGGGGTTGGGGCTTCTCCTGTGAGTAACAGCGCCAGATTGTAGCTGGTGATATTGACATGTACTTGGTCATGGAATTTGTCTGAAAGGCGACTTTGCACTTTTAACTCGATATTTTGATCTTCTATATAAATACCTGAAGTACGCCGGTCGTTGGCCATCGTGATACCGGCACCGACTCCACCCGCAACGACGGGGACGCAGGCGTGCAAAAGCGGCAAACAAGCGGCTAGCAATAGTAGGCTGGAAAGTTTACGCATTATTCGGCTCCTAGTAATAAGTAATCAATGGCATCGCATAGACAATGCAGGGTGAGTAGATGTATCTCTTGGATTCGCGCCGTGACGGTTGAAGGCACGCAAAGGTGAATATCGGTATGGTACAAAGATTCCGCAATTTGCCCACCGCCGTTTCCAGTCAACGCAATCACGGTGATTTCACGATCATGTGCAGCGTGAATTGCTTCTAAAATATTCTTGGAATTGCCGCTAGTTGAAATTGCGAGCAATAGATCGGTAGGGTGGCCCAATGCGCGAACTTGTTTTGAAAAAACTTGCTCGAAGGCATAGTCGTTGGCGATGGAGGTCATGGTCGAGCTGTCGGTAGTGAGGGCTATGGTCGCCAAGCCAGGCCGTTCGCGTTCAAAACGATTGAGCATTTCGGCGGAAAAGTGCTGCGCATCCGCCGCCGATCCGCCGTTGCCGCAAGCCATGATTTTACCTTCGCTCATCAAGCATTGAACCATGCGCTCCGCAGCTTTAACGATCGGATCTGCGAGTATTTCCAGCGCTTGTAATTTTAGATGCGCGCTATCGGTAAAGTGTTGGGTAATACGATTTGCTATGTCCATAGTTTGTTGCCGCGATTATTTTAAGTTAACTAGTCAGTCTGGATTTGGAGATATAAAGCGGTATTCAGTTCAATATCCAGAAGGCACTAATCTGCGCTAAATGCATTTTGAATCCATTCTATCGTGTCGATGTTCGCGGCGCCAAGTAGTACTGCATCAAATCGACAAGCGGGCGGTCGTGTAAACTGCGTTAAATAATGCTGTGCGGTTTTAATTAGTTTGGCTTGTTTAGCTGTAGTGATGCTGGCGCGTGCGCCGCCAAAGCCATTGCTGTTGCGCAACCGTACTTCTGTAAACACTAAAACATCGCCGTCACGCATGATCAAGTCTATTTCGCCAAAGCGGGTGTGGTAATTGGCTGCGATGAACTTTAATCCCCGCAATTTAAGGTAGTCTAAGGCACGTAATTCGGCAGCCTGGCCTGTTTCACGGCTGGACATTGTCGAGCACTACGACGGTGTTAGCTTGGAATTCTGCGGCAGTCAGCTCGCGGGTGAATTGTTGTTGGTTGAGACGAATTTGACCAGAAACGCCATCCAAAATATTTCCTGAGGTCGGCATCGTGCCTAGAAAAAAGAGTTGCGCCAAGCGATAGGCGTCAATTCCCATCGCATACAGTCGCGCGCTATCGGTACTCAATGCCTGGGCTTGGATGTTAAAGACCATCACCGCGGGATGATCGGGTTGCAGTAGCCACGGCATGTCGAGAAAGCGCACACCAGCCAAGTCGACGTTGCTGGGCGCTGATAAGCCGGTGAAAATTTGGGAGGTTGCATAGCTGGCAATTTGGGTTAATAAGTAGGGCCGCACTAAGCTCGCATCGTGGGCGGTCAAGGCTAGAAAGATTGCGTCCGCAGGTGTTTTCACTACGTAATCATGCAAGGTATTCAAGTCAGTGTTGGGGGAGTAAATAATTTTCCCCGCAAACTTACCGCCTTCGCGTTGCCAGGTTTCGCTGAATGCGGATTGCAGACGTTTACTTAACGCATTGGAGGCACCAATGATGAGGACTGACTGGCGTCCTTCTCGGTGCATCAATTGAGCGACTTGTCGTGCTTCTACGTCGAGCGACAAGCCGAATAGGTAAAGATTTCGATTGTTGATCTCAATGTCAGGAACACTTAAGGCAAGCGTCGGAACGTTCACAAGATTCGAGTCGGCAAGAGCCGCGATAGCCGATTTTGTTAAAGGCCCGATAATGACCTTAGCGCCGTTGTTTAATGCTTGTTGATATACCGTGAGTACATCATTTGTTTCGTCGCTGGTGGGATAAATCCGAATCGGTGGAGTGCCGGGCTGCAACTTGGAGGCGAGTAGCAAGCCCTGTTTTACGTCTTCTGCCGGTTGACGAAAAGCCGTGGTGTTCAGTGGCAAAATCACACCGATATGCGCATTAGCCGCATCCGTCTTAACAGGAGTCGCTTTCTCTGCTAGGGTGGGCACGCTAGGGGCTAGCGAATTGGTTTTAATCGGAATCTCTGCTTTTGGCGTGAGTGTTACGGGTGTTGGTGCTTTGGCGGCACGAGGTTTCTCAATGGTCGAAGTTGGCGTTATATCGAGCTTTGCCGGGGGGCTAGCCGTACTACAACCGCCACCGGTTAGAATGGCCAGAAAAATAAAGAACCGAAAGGTGGAAATACGTTGCATCAGGAAAAGAACCAAGCAAGTAAAAACGTATTATATGTAGTTGCCACCCCAATTGGAAATCTGGGCGACATTACGCTACGTGCATTAGAAGTGCTGAAGCAAGTTGATCTCATCGCCGCTGAAGATACGCGGCTAAGTGGCTATATGCTCAAGCATTTTGGGATTGGCACCAAATTGATTTCGGTGCGCGAGCACAATGAAGAAGCCGGCGCGCAGAAGATAATCGATGCCCTGCACAACGGGCACTGTGTTGCCTTGATTACCGATGCTGGCACCCCCGCTGTTAGTGATCCAGGCGCGCGCGTTGTGGCGGCGGTGCGTGCTGCTGGATTACTCGTAGTCCCGATCCCTGGCGCGAATGCTGCTGTGGCTGCGCTTTCTGTGTCCGGACTCACTGCGCCGCATTTTCTGTTTTATGGATTTTTGTCGGCTAAGTCGGGTGAACGTCGAACGGCATTGGAAGGTTTGAAAACCTTGCCTTATGCATTGGTGTTTTATGAAGCCCCGCACCGCATAACGGAAACCATCGACGATTTGCAAACTATGTTGGGACCAGAGCGGGAGATCGTGTTTGCGCGTGAGTTAACCAAAACGTTTGAACAAATTCATGTGTGCCCATTGCGCGAAGCAAGGGAATGGCTCAGCGCAGATGCCAATCGCCAACGCGGGGAATTCGTGCTGATTATCTCCGGTGCAACGCAAGATGCTGCTGCGGGTACGGGTGAACGTATACTAAAAATATTGCTGCGTGAGCTTCCAGCCAGTCAGGCTGCCAAGCTCGCTGCGCAAATTAGCGGCGAAAAGAAAAATGCTTTATATGAACTGGCAATGCAATTGAAGAATGAAGCCTAAATCAGGCGCGCATTATTTCGTTTCGCGGACCGTATCAAAAATCTTCTCTAAATCTTTTTCCCAGCGTTCAAATATAGGCTTTAAAGCTGGATCGGCATAAAATTGCTTGAGCAGATTGGGGCGGGCCGTGGTGAGAATGGTGTTGCCTTCTTCGGCAAATATTGCGATAGACAACGGCAGGTAGGGTACTAGATCCGGATATTTTGCCGCGAGCGCTTCCACTTCCCCTGGTTTGCCATAAAACAGGACGCGGTAACGATCGGTTTTGTACCCTTTGGCCTCTAGGCCGACATCCACACGTTGTACTTTGGTGACTTTGTAGCCTTGCTCTTTAATGGCGGCTTGTAAAGTCGACATCGCGTCTTCGAAGTTTTGTGCAGAGCGCGCGATGAGCATTTCGTCGGCTTGGGCCGGTAACCAAGCGCTGCAAACTAGCGCTAGAGCGATCATCAAATGGCGTACGGATTTCATAGCGTCGCTTCCTCCATAATCGCGGTGTACATTTTTGTGACTTGGTCGCACATTTCATTGAGTTCCGTATTATTGAAGATGCGCGAAAGACGTTTGGGGTTGACGGCCATCATGCGCACTTTGCCTTCGCGCTCCACCACGGTGATGCGGCAGGGTAGAAATAATCCAACGCGTGGATCTGTGGCGAGCGCCTTATTCAGTAAACCAAAGTTGCAGAAGTAAATAATGTGTTGTTTTTGGTCTTCCTGCTCAGGTTCAACCAAACCGCTATTGAGCGCTTGCTCGCGAATCAACACGAAGTTATTGGAACTCACCGCTTTGCGCACATTTTCGATCGTGGTCTTGAGATCGTAAGGCGAATCCATGCTGATGATGGCTGCATCCGTGCTCAGGATTGATGCTGCTGGATTTTTCTGCTCCAGGCTGCGTAAAAAAGCCACGATGTCATTAATCTCACCGTCTTTTAGGCCTTTTTTACCGAAAGCCACCATGGGTGTCCCTTCGCGCCCCGTCAACAATGTGTGCTTGATCATGGCGTCGGAAGCCGAAGCCAAAAACCCAGGGTTATGCAGGGATGGCGCAATGATTGGCAAATCGCGTGGGCGAGAAAGAGTCACGCCGGTGCCGTGCCCGCCTTCAGCCTGTTGACCGTGACAAGCCGCACAGTTTTTTGCGAATAGGGCTGCGCCTTGCTGTGGATTACCGCGTACTGGTTTGCGATCGAAATGTGGGGTCTTTCCTGGGTGCCAACTGCGCAGATGATTCACGATCGCGGCAACCTCAGCATCGCTGAACTGCTTGAATGCGGGCATGACTCGCCCTGGGCGGCCAAGTCGAATCGTGCTTTTTAAATAGGGGTCATCGACCGTCGCCTGAAATGAAGGCAGTGATAATGGAACACCGATGCCGCCATTGCCTTTCTCGCCATGACAGGCGGCGCAATTTTGCGCATAGAGTTTGGCGCCATCGGGTGCAGCCAATGCGGGCGCTACACAACCCAGCAATAGTACAAGTACGTTCCGTAAAAGATTCATGGCGTGATCTTTGTAAAATGATTGAAGATAAATATATCGTTAAATACTAATATACGCTGTCTTGCTGAATAGTCAAGTCCTGACCGTGGTTGTAGGGCGCTACGAAGGGGCATCAGCTATACTCGAACCATTATGATAAAAACACTTGAAATCACCCGTCCCGACGATTGGCACCTGCACTTACGCGATGGCGCTTTGATGGCTGCTGTTTTACCAGACACGGCGCGCCGTTTTGCTCGCGCCATCATCATGCCCAATTTGAAGCCACCTGTCACTACGACGCAAGCAGCGCAGGCGTATCGCGATCAAATATTAGGGGCGCTGCCAGCCGGTCTGGAATTTGAGCCCTTAATGACGCTTTACCTGACCGACAATACGACGGCAGCCGAAATTCGCACGGCAAAAAACAGCGGATTCGTGCATGGGGTGAAATATTATCCGGCTGGCGCGACGACCCATTCCGATGCCGGTGTAACGGCCATTACGAAGTGTGATGCGGCGCTAGCCGCCATGGAGGAAGTGGGCCTCCCTCTATTGATTCATGGTGAAGTAACCAACCCCGAAGTGGATGTATTCGACCGCGAGCAGATGTTTATTGATCAGGTGCTGGTACCGTTGGTGCAGCGTTATCCAACATTAAAAATTGTGCTTGAGCACATCACCACACACCAAGCGGTGGAATTTGTCAGCATGACGCCAGATACGGTGGCAGCCACCATCACGCCACATCATCTACTGTACAACCGCAACGCCATGTTTGCCTCGGGCATTCGGCCGCACATGTATTGCTTGCCGGTACTCAAGCGCGAACGACACCGTAATGCTTTACTTGAAGCAGCGACAAGCGGCAATCCAAAATTTTTCCTCGGCACCGATAGCGCACCCCATGCGCGACAAACCAAGGAAAACGCTTGCGGCTGTGCCGGTATCTACAGTGCGCATGCCGCGATCGAACTGTATGCTGAAGTATTCGAAGCAGCTGGTGCGTTGGATAAATTGGAAGCCTTCGCGAGTTTCTTTGGCGCGGATTTTTATGGATTATCGCGCAACACAAAGCGCATCACGCTGACCAAAGAGCCATGGCAAGTACCGACGGAATTAGCCTTCGGTCAACATACCTTAGTGCCGCTGCGTGCGGGTGAGCAGGTGGGTTGGCACTTAGTATCTTAATGGCGTCAACCTGTTTACGTTACCTTGCCATTAACACGGTATTGTCAGCGATAGATGCAGCGCACACGACTAACGATGCAAGCAAAGACCGAATTAGACGAGCTGAATTTCAGATTCAAAGCAGTGGAGTGATTATTCAAATGTTGGCAATCTTATTTCATGTTGATTGAACTTTGTTTGATCGCTTGCGCGTGGCTTGTCTATGGCGTACTGCATTCCGTGTTTGCTGCGGAAAAATTTAAATCGCTTATCGAACGACGATGGCCATCGTTTTGGACAGCTTATCGTTTAATCTACAATTTACTGGCTATCGTGTTGCTCCAGCCTGTACTTTGGGTCACGTATCAATTTCAAGGTGCGCCGCTTTGGCATATTCCCAGTTGGATCGCATGGCCAGCATTGGTGATTACGATTGCTGGTTTCGTGTGGAGCTTGAAATGGTATGACGGTGCGACCTTTCTAGGCCTGCGCCAATGGCGCGACCAATTGGGGCCGGATGGAAAATGTGAAGCATTCAGGCTTTCGCCTCTGCATCGTTATGTACGCCATCCATGGTATGCGTTGGCTTTATTGTTGTTATGGACCCGCGATTTGAATGCCGCTTGGTTAGTAGCGGCCATCATTATCACGCTTTATTTCATCATCGGCAGCCGCTTGGAGGAAAACAAGTTAGCCGCGCATTATGGCTCGGCTTATCGGCGCTATTGTCGGCGCGTTTCGGGCCTGTTGCCCATACCGGGTCGATCGCTGAGTGTCGATGAAGCGCGCATGCTGGAGTCGCAGGCGCACCAAGATTTTGAAACGATGCGTTGACATTGCGTAACGCCCGCAGCCATAATCGACCCATGTATTCATTCAACGCCATTCGCCCGACCCACCCGCTACCTTGCGTCATTAAACGCATGGTATGGCGCCGTTCGGTTTGTGGCCTGGAGCGTTAGCGCGTAAGTCGTGTAAAAAAGCTAATCAAGTTTCTAAAGGCCACAGACTAATCCCTGTGGCCTTTTTGTTTTGTTCTGACAAGAAAGTTAAACATGTCATTACCCATCGCATTTGTTGCTGTAGTGTTGATCTGGTCCACCACGCCGCTCGCTATCAAGTGGAGCGCCTTGGGCGCAGGCTTCGGTTTCGCCGTATTTGCGCGCATGCTGATCGGCGTCATTTTGTGCGCGCTGTTGCTGGCGGCGCTGCGCATTCGCATGCCATGGCACCGCAGCGCGCGGCTGACTTATGTGGTGGGCGGCAGCAGCGTGTTTGGTGCCATGACGCTCACTTACTGGTCAGCGCAATATGTCAGCTCTGGTTTGATTTCGGTGTTGTTTGGCCTATCACCATTGATTACCGGTTTGGGAGCAGCCTATTGGCTAAAAGAAAAGGCGCTGACTTGGAACAAAATTGGCGGCATGCTGCTTGGCGTTATCGGCTTAGCCCTCATTTTTTTCCACAACATCACGCTTGGTTCGCATGCCTTTGCCGGTATTGCAGCCTTGTTGGGCGCGGTGTCGATACAGTCGCTAGGCTTGGTGTGGATGAAGCGCATCGGCGATCAAAGCTCGCCAGTGGCGATCAATTTAGGCTCGCTTTCATTCGCCTTGCCGCTATTTGCCATGACTTGGTTAGCGTCGGATGGACAGTTGCCTGTGGCTATGCCGCAAAACGCGGCCATCGCCATCGCCTACCTTGGGTTGTTCGGCTCAGTGATTGGTTTCGTTCTGTACTTCTACATGATCAAGCACATGGAAGCGGGGCGTATCGCTTTGATCACATTGATCACGCCGGTCATCGCGTTACTGCTCGGCCATGGTTTGAATGACGAAGCAGTGCCGCTCAATGTTTGGTTAGGGACGTTTGGAATTCTGGTCGGCTTGAGTTTGCACCAATGGGGACACTTGGTCTTATTAAGATTAACTAAAAAAGTGACTCGATCGTAGGTTTATTGATCGCCCGGCAATGTTTCGTTGCCGGGCTCTATTTCCCAAGCGCCAGAAACAATCTTCTCCAACCAGAACAGCGCAATGACGGTTTTCACTTCACAAATTTCACCCGTCTTCACCATGGCTAATGCTTGATCCAAGGGTAGGGTGAAGATCTCGAGAAACTCATCGGCATCGCGCTGATGGCCTTCGAATTCCAAGCCTTTGGCTAGGTAATACACGAGTTGTTCGTCGGCATAGCCGATGCACGGGTATACGGTTGTGATGTAGCGCCACTCATGCGCCCTATACCCCGTTTCTTCCAGCAGCTCACGTTGGGCGCAAGCGAGCGTTTGCTCACCGGGATCAATCTTACCGGCAGGGACTTCGATGAAATCACGCCCCAGCGGGTAGCGGTGCTGGCGTTCTAAAATCAGTTCGCCTGAATCGGTGATCGGGATAACGACGACCGCTCCGGGGTGCCGTATGTATTCACGGACGGAGCTATTGCCATCGGGTAAGCGCACCTCGTCTCGGTGTACATGCAGCAATTTTCCGCTATAGACTTTGGTGGTGTTGATTTGTTTTTCATGTAGATCTTTTTTGGTCATTGCGAGCGCCCCGAAATAGAGGGGTGATGTTACCGAATTTTCCGAGGATGCGGTTTATCAAATAAAATCGCCCCAGCACAGTGGGGCGATTTTTCAGGGCGAAGCTGTTAATTATGGGAAGGCAGGAATTGTTGCTTCTTGGCCACCGCTAGTCGCCTCAGGATGGCGTTTGGAAAAGAGTTCGCGAATTTCCGCGACGCGCATCGCGGGTACATCGACCATCAACAAAATTTTCCCATCTTCTATATCGTGTTCAAACTCCCGCAAGCGAGAATTGGGTATCGAACTTGCGATCATACTCGAGACCCATACACCGAAAATGGAACCGAGTACGGCGGTAATGAGTACCGTGATCAATTGCATGGAGACCCCGGAAGGCGGAAACATCATAACGGCGATACCCGCCATGACGCCGGCGACACCACCGACCACTAAACCGGATTCAGCGCCATGCACGATATCGGAGGTTTGGAATAAATTGGCTTGGTGTAAGCCTTCCAACGAGACGCCGTCCTTGGCGTGAAAATGCATATGACGATCTTCGATCCGAGCGAGTAGCAAATCATTGACGATTTGTTTCGCGCTCACCAGATTGGGTAATACAAAATAGAGTCTGCGTTTCATTTGCCATCTCCTTCGTGATTGGAAAATTACTGAGCGATTAGTGCGGTTTAACGCGGATGGCTAAACCGTCCCGTACCTTATGTATAGTAATTTAGTAGGGTTTTGTCAAAACATGCGGGAAATAATTAAGTTATTGATATACTTAGCAATGAAAGCTGGCTAGGCAGTCGCTGGTGGAATCGCTGGAGGCGTGGGTTTACCCCGTCTTTGGCATCTGCTAGAGGAAAGTCCGGGCTCCATAGAGCAGGGTGCCGGTTAACGACCGGACGTCGCGAGGCGATGGAAAGTGCAACAGAAAATATACCGCCGATGGCCGCAAGGTACAGGTAAGGGTGAAATGGTGGAGTAAGAGCCCACCGCGGACGTGGTAACACGGACGGCATGGTAAACCCCACCCGGAGCAAGACCAAATAGGGGAACATTGGCGCGGCTCGCGCTGTTCTCGGGTAGGTTGCTTGAGCGCCGTGGTAACACGGCGCCTAGATAGATGACTGTCCACGACAGAACCCGGCTTATCGGCCAGCTTTCATTTCTAAAAACACAAAGGGTGTTGTTCTGCCCTATTCTGTGACCGTCTTCAGAATACGAAAACCTAATACGGAATATTGTGTCTCTGGTGTATTTGCCGCTCGATAGTTGACGCGCATCAAATGCGATTCGCAGTGATAAGAGCCTCCCCGCCGCACGCGGTGGGTGCCACCGTTGGGGCCTTGTGGGTCGATTGCGGGTGAGTGTGCATAGTAATTTTCATCGTAGATGTCCGCGACCCATTCCCAAGCATTGCCGAGCATGTCATAAAGTCCCCAAGCGTTGGCGGGCTTGGTCGCAACCGGCTGCGGTTGATCCTTGGAATTTTTTAGATACCAAGCATGTTCTGCCAATTTGTCGTTGGGAAATGGACGTGAACCTTGGGTACCTGCGCGCGCCGCATATTCCCATTCCGCTTCGGTGGGCAGGCGATAGGCACTGGTTTTTTCTTTAGCGTTGAGTTTTCGGATGAAACGCTGCGCATCGTTCCAACTTACGGAAACCACTGGTAGTTGTTGCCAATCTGCGCGGTGCCAATAAGCTGCTGGACCCGGGCGTGTACCCATTAAACGCAGCCACTGCGCTTGCGTTACTTCTGTTTCGCCGAGCCAAAAATCGCGGCTGATGCGCACCTTGTGCGCGGGCAATTCATCTTTTAGCGCTTGTACATTGCCATCCGGCAACTCAAACGCGGTGTCATCCACTTGACTATTGCCCATGACAAAACTACCAGCAGATATGCGCACAAACCGCATTTCCAGGCTATTGCGTATCGTATCGGCGGCACTGCTGTTAAAACTGGTTAGCAGTAGCGCGAGGAGCAAGCTGCGGAGAAACGCCTTCGGCATGTGCATGAG
Organism: Betaproteobacteria bacterium; assembly: GCA_024641855.1. GTDB lineage: Bacteria > Pseudomonadota > Gammaproteobacteria > Burkholderiales > Thiobacteraceae > RBG-16-58-11. The sequence continues at coordinate 14,050 of JAHECG010000077.1, forward strand.
TGAATGTCAGGCTGCGGGGGGTAGCTCTTGATCCATCACCCAGCCCAAGGCTTCATCGTAGTCGGCAAAGACTTCGATATCCGCTTCAAAAAAGAAACGTTGCATCCAGGCGGCCCAGGTAATCCATTGGTTGTCCGTGACAACCGCCACTTTGCCAAATTGATATTGATGTTCGCGTGTGAATT
>JAHECG010000146.1 GCA_024641855.1 Betaproteobacteria bacterium
GTAAATCCACCCACGCTACGATCCCCGATGGAAATCAGGAAAGTTTTGTTTGCGACAACGGGCAAGCGCAGTACACGTTCTGCTGTATCGACCAAGCTCATGCCAGACAAATCAATTGCGGACAAGCTGCGCTGCACATGCTTTACATCGCGCGTCATCTTCGGCGGCTTGCCGAGAATCACCGACAAATCCACGTCGACTGGGTTGTTGTGGAAATGCGTATCTTCGACCACCAGATGATGTTCTTGCGTAGCTACACCCAACACCGAGAATGGGCAGCGCTCGCGCTCACACATGGCTTCAAATGCTTCCAGCGCATCCGGTTTGATCGCTAATACATAGCGCTCTTGCGCTTCGTTGCACCAAATTTGCATCGGCGACATGCCGGGCTCTTCACTTGGAATTTCACGCAATTTAAAATGGCCGCCACGATCACACGCATGCACCAGTTCCGGCAGCGCATTGGATAAACCACCTGCGCCGACATCGTGCACCGACAAGATGGGATTGTTCACGCCCATTTGCCAACAGCGATCGATGACTTCTTGCGCACGCCGTTGCATTTCCGGATTACCGCGCTGCACGGAATCGAAATCCAAGTTCTCGGCATTCGAGCCGGTATCCATGCTCGATGCCGCACCGCCACCGAGGCCAATCAACATGCCCGGCCCGCCGATTTGGATCAGCAATGCACCAACCGTCACGTCATGCTTATACACATCGCGTTCTGCAATACTGCCGACGCCGCCCGCCAACATGATGGGCTTATGATAGCCGCGCACTTCATCGGCGACGGATTGTTCATAGGTGCGGAAATAGCCGGCCAAATTCGGGCGCCCGAATTCGTTGTTAAATGAAGCTGCGCCAATCGGGCCTTCGAGCATGATCTGCAGCGCAGATGCAATTCGAGCGGGCTTACCGACTGGGTTAGCTTCCCACGGCTGCTCAGCACCAGGAATGGCCAAGTTGGATACGGAAAAACCACACAACCCAGCCTTGGGCTTGGAGCCAATACCCGTCGCACCCTCGTCGCGAATCTCGCCGCCGGAGCCGGTCGCGGCCCCAGGGAAAGGCGAGATAGCGGTCGGATGATTATGCGTTTCCACCTTCATTAAAATATGCGTCGGCTCATTGGTGAAGCCATACACGGCATTACCCGGTTGCGGATAAAAACGCTCGATATCGGCACCGGCGATCACCGATGAGTTATCCGAATAAGCCACCAAGGTACCGGCCGGATGTTTCTCGTGCGTGTTGCGGATCATGCCGAATAGCGTGTGGGTTTGCGGCGTACCGTCAATGATCCAATCAGCGTTAAAAATCTTGTGGCGACAATGCTCGGAATTGGCCTGCGCGAACATCATCAATTCCATGTCCGTCGGATTGCGCTTCAAGCGTGTGAAATTTTCCAGCAGATAATCGATCTCGTCCGGCGACAACGCCAAGCCCAAGTCTTGATTCGCCGATACCAAGGCATCGCGTCCGCCTACCAGGATATCCACGCGCGTCATCGGCTCCGGCGCATGATGCGCAAACAAATCGCTGACACCGTCCATATTGGTCAGCACGGTTTCCGTCATACGGTCGTGGATCAGCGGCAATACCGCATGGTGCTCATCCCGATTCAATGGCGCCCAACCCGCCTTGCGCAAATACCAGGCCACACCGCGCTCGATGCGTTCTACCCCATTCAAGCCACATTGCCGCGCGATATTGGTGGCCTTGGTCGACCAAGGTGAAATCGTCCCGGCGCGTGGCGTCACCAACACCATGTAACCGCGCGTATCGCAGGCTTCTGAATGGGGGCCATAGGTCAAAATGCGCCCGAGGGTTTCGCGTTCCGATGCCGCTAAAGGCTGGCTCAAATTGGCAAAATGCCAGTATTCAGCCTGTACCGCTTCGACTGAAGGCACGGCTTCAGCCAAGGCTTGCATGAGTTTTTTGTGACGGAAAGCGGAAAGCGCGTTGCGGCCGCGCATTTGGATAAGCTGGGACATGTTTCAGGAATCGCCAAAAAAGAGCAATTTTACCCGAAAGCAGCCCCTAAAAGCAGGTCAAGCGCTGAAGCGCTTAAAACCCTCTTCATCACGTTCTCTGAGACGAATAATCCCTTTATCGCGTAAGTGGAAAACTGAAGAAAAGTCGATCTACTTGTTTTCTTCGTGCTTTTTCTTCCACGTCGCCAAACAATCCAGCCCGCAAAAATGCTGCACGTAATCTGGGCCTTCGAAGCTCATCGCGACATCGGGTGGAATTTCCACCAAACAAGCTGCACAAGCCACCGTCGTGCAACCTTCGTCCAGATCACAACTGGCAATCGGTGCGCCACTAGGGTTATTCTTTTTTGCACTCATGATCGACCTCCGTTTATCAGTTTGAAAGCCATCTACATGCTATATTTCGACAAGTTCTTAAACTTATTTAGCTTTCACCGTGCCCTTACAAAAAAACGCTACCCCTACTTCTATTTATAGCACCCAACAAGTCCGTGACATAGAACTACGGGCAGGACGGGAGCCCAGCCCGCCGCCGCTGATGGAATTGGCAGGATTGGCCGCAGCCGAGATCGCCCGTGACATAGCTCCGGGCGATGGCTCTGCCATTCTGATCCTGGTCGGCCCGGGCAATAATGGCGGCGATGCCTTCGTCGTCGCGCGGCATTTATTGGCCAGCTGCTACAAAGTCGATGTCGTGTTTCTCGGTGATGCAAACAGTCTTCCTCCGGATGCTAAAGCCGCCCATCAAGCTTGGGTAGATATAGGCGGCACCTGTCTCTCGGCGCTGCCGCAACATGGCCGCTGGGGCTTGATCATCGATGGTTTGTTTGGCATTGGCTTACAGCGTCCCTTAGCAGGCGCCTACGCTGAGCTAGTGGCGCAAGTGAATCAACTCCACCTCCCTTGTCTCGCATTGGATATTCCCAGCGGCCTGCAAGCCGATTCAGGTGTCGCCTTGGGCGAGGTCATCCGCGCCACCCATACCGTGACTTTCATCGCGCTCAAACCGGGGCTGCTGACTGGCGATGGCCCGGATTATTGCGGCCAACTTTTTGTACGCACCCTGAATCTCGAAGCCCTCATGCCAGCCGCAAATGGCTTTCTGTTGCAACGTTCCATGGTGGATAAACTGCTAACGCCCCGCCCACGCAACAGCCATAAAGCCCTATTCGGCAGCGTCGGCATCATCGGCGGCGCCAGCGGCATGACCGGTGCCGCATTGCTTGCAGGTCGCGCAGCGCTCAAGCTCGGTGCTGGCCGTGTGTATGTTGGCTTGCTGGACAGCAATGCCAGTTCCTTCGATCCACAGCAAGCCGAACTCATGTTGCGTAAGGTCGACGAAATATTTGAAATCGGCAATCTCACCTGCCTGGTCGTCGGCCCCGGTCTCGGTCAATCACCCGCTGCCCTGCAATGCCTATCGCTCGCGATTGCAAGCAATTTGCCTTTATTACTGGATGCAGATGCGCTCAATCTACTCGCGCATGATCAGACGCTACAAACGCAAGTGAGTCAACGTCAAGCCGCCACCACCATCACACCCCACGCCGCAGAAGCCGCACGTTTGCTCGGTACCGATACCGATACAGTACGCACGCAACGCATCGAAACCGCAACCCAACTCGCCGCGCGCTTCAATTGCTGCGCAGTGTTAAAAGGCGTCGGCAGTATCTGCGCCGAAGCCAACGGCACCTGGTTCATCAACAGCAGCGGTAATCCTGGTTTAGCC
>JAHECG010000147.1 GCA_024641855.1 Betaproteobacteria bacterium
CCATCCGGCGCGACAACTTACCACCCAAACACCGAAGCAGATTCCCAAACTTTCCACTTCCGGTCGCTCGCCTTGCACGATTGGCAGTAGATAGTCGCTACCAGAGGCAGGGACTTGGCGAACTGCTCCTGGCAGACGCGCTAGATCGCTGCCTTCGTCTGTCCAATGAAATTGGAATGATCGGTGTGGTGGTGGACGCCAAAGACGAAAAGGCACGCGCTTGGTACGAGCGCTATGAGTTCGAGCGTTTTCCAGATCTGCCGTTGAGCTTGTGGCTGCCTACGACCGCGATTGCCAAGCTATAAAATGCGTACAAATATCATAAGGCAAGACGCGACCCCATTTCTGCTACGATTGTGGTGCGATTGCTATAGTCCATACAGCGAAAGCACACCCTTTGGAGAAGGCTTATTTGCGCATTCAAAACAGAGGTGACAAGACATAGTGCGACGAGTATTTCAGCGGGGATGCTACTTATCTAGACCCCGACGTCGTCGCGTCGTCGGACGTCGTAGACCCCGCTGTCTTATCAAAAAACTCAATTATTCGAATTACATTAGAATCAGTTTTGCTTTCAGGATCAGCTTTTAATTGTTGGTTCAATAATCTTTTTGCCTCATCTACCCGATCAAGCTTGACCAAAGAAAATATTGTCGCACTGACCGCCAACCGTTCCTTTATCATGTCCTTATCTAAGGCCAAAGCCATATACATCATCTTAACGGATTGTTTATAACCCCCTAATTTATTGTGCGAAATCGCTAGACTTGCATATAAATCAGGTATTTCTTGCAATTTTAAAGCTTTCTCGATTAATGGAATAACCTCCTTAAACCTCTTCTGTATAGTTAGCACCTTGCTTAATAAAACATAACCTCCAACCCAATCAGGGTATTCCTGAATTAGCTGTATAGAAAGCTGTTCAGCTTCTGATAAATTTCCCTTCAAAAATTGAAGATCACCTAATCCAAAGCGCAATTCTTTTTCATATGTCGTTTTAGCTTTAATCGCTGACTCAAGAATGCTCTGGGCTTTTTCGACATCGCCAGACAATCGAAAAAGCTCAGCTAGACGCGATTCATACAAACCAGTACCACCACACTGGCTTCCTAAGCTCTCCCAGCGCTTTATACGGCTTCCTAAACTCTCAAACTTATCTTTGTCAAATAAAATTGTAAATTCTTTATTGCAATCTATCTTTTTGTTTTCTGCGGAATTCACACTTAAACTCCATAGGCTAAATATCGCAACAATTGTTTGTAAAAACTTATTTATATATTTATTCATGGCTTCCCGAAATTGAAGTTATTACTATTTAGTACTTGGTAATTAGGGCGTTTCGTAACCAGCGTATCCTTGGAGATACCTATGGTTACAGGCGTTCACTCAAAAGGGTCACACTCAAAACACACTCAAAAGGGTCAAGTGCTCAAAAGAGTCACATCTTGTATTGTAATGTTTTCGTATGGAAATATTTTCAACTTGTTTTGTTATTCCTGTAGCGCATGGGAGTTTGATTTTCACCCATGCCATTCCACCAGTTCTCGCTGCAAATCACCACGCTCCTTGTTCAAAATATCAACCAACAATTGCATTCTAGTGCTGGGGACATTCGGTAATTCCATCACGCGCGCCATATAGCTGGCAGTAGCATCCAACGTTTCTTGTAGCATTTCAGCCGCGGCTTTGCGCGACAATCCAAAAGCCGTGCCGATACGAATAAAGTTCTCCGCCAGATTTGGCCCGTCGAAATTAATCGGGATAGCTGAACGAATATTATGTTGCGGCCAGGCGCGCATGGGCGATGGATCATATACCGGCGCTAAGCCCACTTTATCCGGCCCGCCCAGGAACGATAGATTCTCCAAGTGCATATCGCCATTGCCGGTGCAAAAAGCCAGGCAAAATCGATGGAACATTTCGCGCCGCGCTTTGCGGTGATCCAGATTAACTACTGAGGATAGTTTTTCGAGACGCGTTCCAACCTCTTCGAGATCGGTATCTTCGTTGCCGTTGAACTGTCGGTCGCCGGTGGCGAAAACGGAATACAAGCTTTCCATAGGCAATGGCACACCGGCAGCGTCGCGGTCAAAGCGCTCGATCGCCAACAGTTGCATGCCATCGACGCTGGCGACCCAATGCTTGGGCACGCTAAAACCGAATTCGCGATGCAGATCCAGGCACAGCGATTCCAAGGCGACCACGCCGCTATATTCCAGCGGTTCGATTTTTAAGATCACGTCCCGATAAGCTTGGCCTTTCAACTCTTGAATGCCGGCGGAAGCAAATTCACCATTCCAATTTTGTTGGTCTGGAATGGCCACCAGCAGCTTGGGAATCATGCCGCCGGCGCTTGGGGTTGGGCCCAGCAGTTGCGCAATTTTTTCGGCATCCATTTCCGATATGTCTTGTGAGATATCGTCGCGGATGGATTGCCAGAAGGTGCTGCGCTCAGCATTGCTGATCACTTCGCGAGGCGGCCGCTCGTACCATTCCAGTGCGGCGCGATCATCGCGAAAAATATCCAGGTGGCCGATGCCGTTGCGACCGGCCAGCAGCAATATTTCCCAATCCGTCTCAAAACCGGGTGCCGGTGGATTGGTGCGTTTTTCCAGAATCTTGGTATACAAGCGGCGCTGGATGTTGCCGCGACCATGTCCGGGGATGTACTGCATCAAGCGTGGATGCAGGGGGAAAGCCTGGCGTGTCTGGAAAACAATCGGATTGCGCCCGTACAGTTTGGGCGAGGACAAGAGCGATAGTCCGTTCGGATTTTTTGAATCCAGGAATTCTTCGGTGTAGCTGAAGCGAGTTTCGCGCTCCGTCACCACCAGGTCTCCCATCTTCAATGGGCCGGTTGCGGTGCGTGTCCAGATGGCGGCGTAGCGATCCATGGCTAAAAGAACTCACCGCGACGCAGGCTTTCTAGGGTGCTGTCATCGGGCACCAGGCTCATACGCTTGCCGACGATGCGTGCCAGCGCATCAATAATCGTCCAATCGCCATACCCGCGCTTTTTCATGCGTGACAGGGTTTCCGGGGTAATGCCTGCCCGGGTCGCCATTTCTCCCTCTGACATGCCCGCCTCGCGGCCCATGGCGATGACCTCTGCCAGCATGGACAGAAAAGCTTCGTTTTTATTGAGGACGGTCTTTGGCATTGATATAACGATCAATAAATAGTTAATAATCCGCTTTAACTATATATAAATTGACTGATATGTCAATACATTAATGGCTGGCGATCATCTTCAGCTAGAAATTCAAAACCTTTTCACCGCAAAGGACGCGAAGGAACCCTCGCCCTAGTGTTTGCTTTCCTTCGCGCACCTTTGCGTCCTTTGCGTTTCAAGATTTTATTGTGCAATCCAGCCTAAGCACGGAATTGCCCTGGCTGAAGATGAGCGCTAATCAGGATATTTTTATCGGGAATAAAAGATAAACGCCTAGATATCCAGCCGAACGGGTAGATCGGCTGGAGACTTATTTGGACTAATGCAATTTAGTTGAGGTCATCGAAGATACGAATGCTTCGGCACTGGCAGCACCAAAACGTTTGGCGAAACGATCTGCGAAACTTTGACGTGGCGTGTAATCGACAATGTCTTCTGCCTTGATCACATCGCGTGCCACTGACTCGGTGC
>JAHECG010000148.1 GCA_024641855.1 Betaproteobacteria bacterium
GCCCGGAGCGAACCCTATCGCGCCGATCAGGCGGAGTTGTCGGCTTGCTGCGGCACGGATGACGTCTGTGCGGCACCGGTTAGATCTATAAATGCGAATTAACGGATATAAGGAAGAAATGTCACATATTCCAACGGTACTCATTCTTTGCACCGGAAACTCTTGCCGTAGCCAAATGGCAGAAGCACTGGTGAATTACGATCTAGGGCCGCAAGTGCGAGCTATTTCCGCCGGTACGCGGCCGCAACCCAAGGTGGCGGATGGCGCTATCGCGGCGCTGCAGCAAGCCGGCATTTCAGTTGCAGGGCTGACGCCAAAAGATGTAGAGGCAGTGATGGGTGGCGACATCGATCTGGTAGTCACCGTGTGTGATAACGCCCGGGAAGCCTGCCCGATTTTTCCGCGCCCGGTGCCGAGCGTGCATCTACCGTTCCACGACCCACATGGTGAGCCACTGGAAAGCTTTGTCCAGGTGATGAATGAAATTCGAGCCAAGTTAGTGCCGGAAGTGGCGCAACGGCTCGGTGTAAAGCAAGTTGCATAAGGAGAAGGATATGAAACGATTTCACGTGCATGTCAGCGTTAAGGATTTGACCCAGGGCATCGATTTTTATTCGGCGCTGTTCGGTACTGCGCCGAGTGTGACCAAAGACGACTACGCCAAGTGGATGTTGGACGATCCACGCATCAATTTCGCCATCTCCACGCGTTCCGGAAAAATTGGCTTAGATCACTTGGGTTTACAAGTGGACAGCGATGAAGAATTGATTGCAGTGGAGGCGCACCTCAAGCAGGCCAGCCCAGACGTCATCGAACAGAAAGGCACCGCCTGTTGCTACGCCGAGTCTGACAAATATTGGGTGCAAGACCCAGCAGGAATTCCTTGGGAAGCCTTTCACACCCTGGGCACGGTACCGGTATTTGGTGCGCAGCCGGGGGACCAGAAAAAAGCAATCCCCGTGCAGTCGGCCTGTTGTGCGCCGGGCTTTGGCGGCACCAGTTGTTCTTAAAAAGATGAGCGCCCAGTGTGAAGTGACAGCCAAAGCCGCAAGCGGTGCGGTCATGGGATTGTTCGAGCGTTGGCTAACGCTCTGGGTGTTCCTGGCGATTGTGGTCGGGGTGCTGCTTGGCCAAATATTCCCAGGCGTATTCAAGGCTGCTGGTGCTTTGGAAGTGGCCAAGGTCAATCTACCGGTGGGCGTGTTGATCTGGGTGATGATCGTGCCCATGCTGCTCAAGATCGACTTTCACGCCTTGCATGAGGTTGGACGGCATTGGCGCGGCGTGGGCGTTACGTTATTTGTGAACTGGGCAGTCAAGCCGTTTTCCATGGCGCTGTTGGCCTGGATCTTCATTCGCCAGGTGTTCGCGCCTTACTTACCGGCAGCGCAACTCGATAGCTATATCGCCGGGCTGATCATCTTGGCTGCGGCGCCCTGCACCGCCATGGTGTTCGTGTGGAGCAATCTCACGCGCGGCGAGCCGCATTTCACGCTGACGCAAGTGGCGCTGAACGATGCGATCATGCTGGTCGCGTTTGCACCCGTCGTCGGCCTCTTGCTGGGCTTGTCCGCCATCGTCGTACCGTGGAATACGCTGTTGTTATCGGTGGTGATTTATATCGCGATTCCGGTGTTAATGGCTCAACTGTGGCGCCGCTATTTGCTCAAGCGAGGCGCCGCTGCGTTAAGTCGCGTATTGGCTTGGTTGCACCCATATTCACTCTCCGCATTGCTGGCCACTTTGGTTTTGCTGTTCGGCTTTCAGGGCGAAGCGATTCTCAAACAGCCGCTGGTAATTGCCATGCTCGCCGTGCCGATTTTGATACAGGTGTATTTTAATTCCGGGTTGGCTTACTGGCTCAACCGCCGCTTCGGTGTGGCGCACTGCGTCGCCGGGCCATCGGCCTTGATCGGTGCGAGTAATTTTTTTGAGCTGGCCGTGGCCACCGCCATCAGCTTGTTCGGCTTTGAATCCGGTGCGGCGCTGGCGACGGTGGTGGGCGTGTTGATTGAGGTGCCGGTAATGCTGTCTGTGGTGCGTATCGTGAATAAGAGCCAAGCATGGTATGAGCGCGGCACGGAACGTCCAGGTTTAGCCAGATAAAAATAAAGGAACCGCTCTAGGTGGTTCCAAACTTGCTATTTCTTAGGTGTCGTTGGCGCAGGGCTGGCGGTTGTGTCCGGCGGCATGCCTTTCAACTCGCGAAAACGAACTTTGTCAGCAGCATATCGCTTGCGCATGGCCTCTTTATCTTGGTTGGTTCTGGCGATGTTATCGCGCAAATGCGCAATTTCACCTTCGTAACTCTTGATGCCGGACGTAACGTCAGGGGGTACGGCCCTTTTTCTTTGCACAAAACCAGCTTCCTGTTTTTTCAAGTTATCGAGTCGGCCTTGAACAGATTTAATCCGCAGCTCGTTACTTGAGATTTGCACATCCAACTGACCCAAATTACGATTTAAGCTTGCATCAATCTCCTTCAGCTCGGTATAAGTTGCGAGCAAAGCTTTGTCGCGGCGCTGTGACTCAACTGCGTCCTCTTTGTCTTGCTTATCTTTGGCAGCAGAGTCGTCGCGAGCCTTAATTTGTGCTGGCGTCAGCGCCGCATCGGTTTTATTGACGACTTGACCACGTTTATCCAACTGCACATTGCCTTGATCGGCATATTCCGGCGGTATCGTGTCGCCGTAGTGGGTCTTACCTTTGTTGTCCACCCACTTGAACATCTTGGCGTGGACACCGCAACTGAAAATCAGACCGAACAAAATGATGAGTAAAGAACGCTGCATTACAGACTCCTTGAACCATATTGAATTTTATAAGCCAACACTTTATCCAACGATGCGGCCAGCGCGGGCTGCCCGCGCAAATACCCCACCAAATCTTCCAGGGTCGCGATGGCGATGACGGGAATGCCGTAATCGCGTGTCACTTCCTGTACTGCCGAGATTTCACCTTGGCCGCGCTCTTGGCGATCGATCGCAATCGAAACTCCGCAGGGGGTTGCACCTTGAGCGCGGATCAATTGCACCGATTCGCGCACCGAAGTCCCGGCTGAAATGACATCATCGACAATTAACACCTTTCCCTTGAGGGCGGCGCCGACCGTGCTGCCACCTTCACCGTGATCTTTGGCCTCTTTGCGGTTGAAGGCAAACGGTACATTGCGCCCCATGCCGGCCAGCGCCACGGCAATCGTGGCCACCAGGGGGATGCCCTTATAAGCCGGGCCGAACAGCATATCGAACTCAACTTGCGACGCCAGAATGGCTTTGGCGTAAAATTGCGCGAGTTTGGCCATGGAATCGCCATCGTCGAACAAGCCTGAGTTGAAGAAATAAGGCGATAGTCGCCCAGCCTTGGTCTTGAATTCGCCGAACAGCAACACCTGCTTGCCAATCGCGAATTCAAGGAATTCTTGTCTGAAGTCTGTAGTCGTCACGAATCGATACGGATGAAATAAAAAGGCATTATACCAATACCCAGCGCAGTCATATGTTTAGGCAATCCATTCAAACCAATTTTTAATATTTCAGGGTTCACTTTCAATGCGCATCATCTCCGCCAATCTCAACGGCATCCGCTCCGCCAGCAACAAAGGTTTTTTTGAGTGGATGCATAATCAGCAT
>JAHECG010000078.1:0-2833 GCA_024641855.1 Betaproteobacteria bacterium
AATAATTGCGAGCCAGCGTCAGAAAGGCACATATGCAGCATATTTTTTTCATTGGCACGTAGCTCTAGCAGGCCAAGTTGACGCAATAATACCAACCGTTCATTGACGAATTCTTTTGGAGGCGTGGTTTCGCTCGCAAGGTCGGCAAGATTCTCATACACCGACCCGCCTTGCGATACGGCGCGCATAATTTCTAGATCGGCGCTGGAAAGGCCGGCGCGGAAAAAATCGTCAGCATTGCTGAGGGTTCCTATTGCCGGAGATTCAACTTGTCTCTGCCCTAGACCTAACAGTTTATGCACGATGCTTTCAAACATGCGACGCGACAGCAACACGTAAATCAAGCAGAAGCCGCCGAATACAAATAAGGCATTCGGGCGTGTGCGGCCAAATTCCAACAAGTTGCTGGAGGTCATGTTTAAAAATAAAGGCACGGTGAGCGCTGCGACCACTCCGAGTACCAAGTACTTCAGCAATTCGCGCGCCGAAGATTTTCCTTCTGGGTCGCTTAAAAAGAAATTCGCAATGCCAGCCAGTAGGCCTGCTGCCAACATGATGCTAAACACCGTTAACATATAGCTATCGAGTAAAGTCGGGTTATTTCCCATCATTTCCTCCTGTTTAAAATGGCTGCTAGATTAGCGGCGCAATTGTTGTAGTAATTTCGCCGCAGCACTTTCCACAAAACGGCGCGAGAACAAAACAAAGATCAGGCAAAATCCGGCAAACACGAATAAATCGATTGGCCGCGATTTGGCTGCGGCCAGCAAGTCACTAGAAATCATATTGAGAAATAAGGGTACAGTGAGTGCTGCCACAATGCCTAGGATGGCGTACTTCAAGATATCTTTGCCTGAAGTGGTTGCGTTTTTGTCGCTCATGAAATAGTTCGCTGCGCCGCCCAGAATGCCGGCGCACAGCATAATGCCGAGTAGTAACAGCATGTAACTATCCAACGTAAAACCGCCAGCCGTTAAAAGCGCACTACCTTGTAGTTCCATGGGGTCTCCTCCCGTTGTCGCGGCTATTTTTAAAAGCGTATGTAGGCATAGCCTTGTTGTTGCAAATCAATCAGGCGCGTGTAAGCGTCTCGTACCACGGTTACGCCGGGTAATAAATCTTGCCCAGTCCAACCCTTTCCGCGCAGTGAAACATTGCAAACTTCGACGCTGACGCCAAGTTTTAGCAACTCTTGAATCACATGCTCATTGGGATTAAATGCGAATTCGTCATTTTTGAACTGGCGATAGGTCGCCTCATTGAGTACCCAGTAGGCCGTTGGGCCGTGCAGGACGATGCTGATTTTGCGTTCCTTTTGGGGCACCCCAAGAGCATCGTAAGATTGCACCAAACCGCGTGCGTAATATAACGCTTTACCGATGCCTGCATCCCAGACATCGTCTTTGACATCATAGACAACGCGGACATTTTTTTTCTTGGTGATGGTGACGATTTTTGTTTCGCTGAGCGCGAAAGGGTCGGGTTCGTTAGTGGCAGTTGGGCCAGCTGCCAGCACCAGGTTGCTGGCAGTGAAGAGAAGGAGCAGTAGCGATGTTTTCGTTATATGCATTGATTTGTGTTGAATCGTTACCGAAGGATAGCAATATTAGGGGGGATTTGCCAGAAATAAGCAGGTAAGCGGGGCGCCTGGAGGCAGCGAATTACCAGTTGATTTCATAAGCCGTTTTGGGGCCGATAGCGCAGGCGGCGAGATCGCTGGGAATAATCGCTTGATCAGGGCGCACAGCAATGCGTCCGGCCATGATTTCGGCGCTATGTTGGGGATAACGCTCGCCCTGGTCAGGGTCTGGGAAACCATCAGGAAAAACCGGCTGGCCAGAGGCGTTGTATTTATCGGTGGCACCCAAGGTATGCAAAAGCTCATGGGCGATGACCACGTTGTTTTGATCGGCCTGCTTCTGATCCGCAAAGACATGCACCACGCCGAGCAAGCCCTTTTGCAAGCCGAGCGAATGTTGCAAAGGGATGCCTTGCTCTCCAGCATGAAACACCACAAACAGTCGAATGCGTCCCAGGTTCTGCCAAAAAGGGGTGTTGCGAAACGCGAAGTAGCGTAGCCGCAAACTCCAGGAAATCGCCGACAGCGCATTGCGTGCGCCGCTATCGGTGTGCGGTGGTGGCGTTAAAATTTCTGGCGCCACTTGGATTTGCATGGTGGGCATTTGCTGCAAGCGGTAGCGTTGCGATTGTCGCTTGAAAAACGCACCGATCTCATCGAATTGGCTGGCGGATAAGTGCGCGATATAAGCCGCTGTTTGGATGGAATTGTCGTTGTCACGGTCGCCGTTGATGGGGTAGATCGCCACTTCCAAGGGGCGAATCCATCCGCGCACTAACAGTCCCTCCCAAAAGCTTGTCCCGGCAACCAATACCAGCAGCAGCAACAACACGATGATACGGAATTTTTTGAAACTCAAGGTTCGATACCAGCGATCTCAATGCGGATTGGCAGGCAATGGCTCACCGGGCGCAGTAACGCTTCGCAATCGGACTGGCCTTGCAACAGACCGGCCATGACTTGAATCGGTTCGGCATGCGAGACCACGGCGATATGACGTTGCGGTACGCTGCGCAAAAATTCTAGAAATTCCGCTAGGCGTTGTTTCATTTCGTTTAGTGGTTCACAACCGGGAATAGTCGCGCTGCAACGGTCCGGCACATTCGCGCCATGCCACAACTGCACCGGCTTGCCTTCGAAGGCGAAGGCACCGGTTTCATTAATGCGCGGATCGATCACCAACGGTGCGTTGAAATGCTGATTGATGATGTTGGCGGTTTGCTGCGTGCGCGGAAACTCGGAGCAATAAATAAT
>JAHECG010000078.1:2933-13510 GCA_024641855.1 Betaproteobacteria bacterium
GTCGATCACGCGATGAAAAATCGTGCCTTTATAGAAACCGTTTTTCACATACTGTAGAAAATTGTCTACGGTCTTCGGTGCTTTATCTTGGTACAACTCCAGGGTCATGCTGCCCAGGTTGGTTTTGATTTCCACTTTAGGGTTGGCGGCGAATACGTTGAACGACAGGCACAAGCCCAGCAGAGCAGCGGACAATTTCAAGAACATGGTTTTCTCCAGCGATAGATGAGTAAAAAATGAGCAGGCAGAAGATTATCATTGTCTCCCGGGCCTTGCTTGCAAAAACGAAGCAATGAACCGCCAAGACGCCAAGAACGCCAAGGAAAAACCTTTACACCACAGAGATCACAGAGCGCACAGAGAAAAACGAGAATCAGGAATCTCCGTGTGCTCTGTGGAAAAGCATTTTTATTTTCTTGGCGTTCTTGGCGTCTTGGCGTCTTGGCGGTTCAAGTTTTTTTAATTAGAGCTAACTTTTGCTTGACTAAACCAACCGGTCAACTAAAATGCCTTCCATGCAAGCAACTGCCGACACCCAACAACGAATTCTCGATTCAGCGCGCGAGCTGTTTTTTGCGCGTAGTTATGCTGACGTCGGCGTTGCCGATATTTGTGAGCATGCTGGTGTGAAGAAGGGTAGCTTCTATCATTTCTACCCCAGCAAGCAAGCGCTCACATTAGCGGTGTTGGATGCGCACTTCGTTGATATCAAAGAAAAACTCATAGACCAAGCGTTTGCCGAAGACCTGCCGCCACTGGCGCGTATGGCGCGTTTTGCAGAAATGGCCTATCAGTTTCAAAAGCAAGTCAGCTTAGAAACTGGCCACGTTTTAGGCTGTCCATTCGGCAATTTGTCTACCGAGCTTTCCACTCAAGACGAGTTGATTCGAGAGCGAATTCAGCAAAGCTTTGCCAGGTTGCAAACACTACTCAGCGGCGTCTTAAAAACCGCGCAAGCGGGTGGGGAAGTTGCGCCAGAGGTTGATGCTAGTGCCACCGCCCAAGCCATGTTGGCTTATTTTGAGGGCGTGTTGCTGATGGCTAAAAACCAAAATAACCCAGAGCTGATCCGGCATTTGCTACCTGCCATGGTGCAAATACGGATAAACCAAAGCTAGCGGCTTTATGGATTGATTTCATCAGGCCATTTTTTGTTTTAACAGTTGACCGACCGGTCGGCTAGTTTCGTTGTTTCATCACATAAAGGAGAAGCAAAATGCAAAGCCCAGTACAACATAAAGTCAAACCATTATTGAATCCACAAGCTCCGCTCGGCCAAGAAAGCCGCGTCGATGCGGTGTTTCAAGCCGTCAAAAATCATATCGGTTTTGTGCCGGATGGCCTGCGCCTGTACAGTTTCAGCCCACCGCTGTTGGAAGCCTTCGTTGGCAATGTGTCCTACTTCAATAGCGGTGAACGAATCTCGCCGGCCTTAATGGCGATGATTCGTTACTTGGTATCGACCGAAGCCGAGTGCCATTTTTGTATCGACATGAACGAAGGCTTTCTCACCAACATGGGTTTGGATTTGGATGCCGTGCGTGCCGCGCGCGCTAATCCAGACATCGCACCTTTCCCCGCCAAAGAAAAAGTCTTGTTAAAGCTGGCCGTAAAAGCCGTGCATGACCCGGATAGCGTGAGCGAGAAGGATATGGTGGAAGCGCGAGCCCAAGGCTGGAGTGATCGCGATATATTCGATGCCGTGGCACAAGCTGCGAGCAATCGGGCATTTAGTTATGTGTTGCGAACTTTCAAAGTGGAATCGCAGGGTGTGTTTTCAGGCTAAGCAGATGTAATAGCAGAAGTGGGCTCGCGCAAGAGAGAACTTGCGCGAGTTAAAAAATAAAAAAGATTGCGTATCCTAGCGGCAACGGATCAGTTTGACGTGCACGCCCTTGTGCAGAATGAATACCTGAGCCTTGTCCGTACTTTCAGGCAGTATCGACAGCTTCATCACGCCATCCTTGACCTCGCCCGAATAGCGAGTAGTGGCAGGCGCATCGGACTCTTCGGCACGCTGCGGGCCAGGCTGATGTTTCTCGAAAGTTCCGTGCGCATGGAAATTCCCGTTTGCCGCCATGGTGATGGGGCCGATGATCTTGCCGCTGGCGCAGTCCATTTCAACCCGCCCGCCTTTAGCGTCAATTACGAGTTGCAGGCGATCGCCACCCCATAGTCCTTCAATCGACGCAACCGGCCCGGCGGACGTAGTCTGAGCAGCGATTGCCGATACTCCCAGTAAGGCTATGCAAAGACCGATCTTGAACCAATTCATCCGCGTGGCCCTTTTCGATAACTATCAATGGCACCATAAAATATGGTGAGCAGAGGATAACACTCTGCCCACCAAAACATATTACCTTGCGTCTCGTCGCTTATGCAGGCAAAGCGAAAACTGCCGAGCGACGCTGACGTATCCTGACGAATCCAAATGCACCAACACCAAAAATCATCAGCAGCCATGTGGCCGGTTCGGGAACGACGGTGGCCGTTAGGCTGGAGATATCAATGGATGCGATCCAGGTGCCCCAACGTGAAAATCCTGTACCGCCTGGGTGATCGGGTGGCAGGTTGTACTCGCGTGCAAATTCGCCAATCAACCAGAAGACGTCGGAATTGTTAGGATCAATCGAGACCTGGCTGTAGTCGCCCCAACGTTGGCGTCCAGCGGCGGGCTGTCCGAAGAGGCTGCCATTGTGATAGTCGTTGGTCAGGCTCTCATGCAGGAGGATTTCCTGGCCTGTCGGGATGAGTTTCCCCGTGACAGGATCCGTCCGGAACGTTCGCGCGTAGAAGCCAATTTTACCCGTGGTTGGATCGAGGCTCGAGCGGTTGTAGCCGATTACCACATCGCCATTGGCGTTGACCGCGATCGAACCTTGGTAATAATCGTAGGTTCCCGTGCCGATGTCACCTTGGTCGAGGATGGCGTTGGTGGTTGCATCGGTGATCGTATAGCGTACTCGGGCGTAGTCCATGCCGCCATCGACAGTTTGCACGGTGTAGATTTTGCCTTGCGCTTCGTACACGCTGCTACTGATACGCTGGTCAAGCGCATCGATAACTCGCTGGTTGGCAGCTATCGTCGCAGGCTGACGCGCCGCACCAGCATCGACCAACGGGTTTACGCCCAGGTAGGTTGAGGCGGTCAAGGTTCCTCCCAATGCAGAGTCGGCCGTTAGCCCATTTACTTTGAAAGTGAGGTTGTCACCGATGAACGCTGAGTTGGCGACGATGGTTGCAGTGCCGTTCAACGGATTGCCCATTACGCCCTGCTGCGCAAAGCCGCGATCCACGTTTGTTGACGAGCCGGGAACGTATGGCGTGACAAACTGCTTCATGTTTGTGACGGACGGCGCTCCTGCATTGAATAGGCTGTTAATCGGGATAACGTTCAACGTTGTGCCGCAGAATGTTTGGGCTGCGGGGTTGGATGGGCTGCACCCGGTCTTGAAATTGTTGGTGCCGATGTAGATGGCGTTTTTGTCCAGTGCGAGCGTCGGATAGTCGGCTACACCCCCGGCGTATCCGGTGAACTTGACGGATTGCCAGCTACCTGTCGCATCGTCGGTGTTGGATACCGCGATCTGCAGATCCGAAACGCTTGCGCCAAACGACACCGCCACCCAACGACCGGCGGCGGCGTTGTAAAGGATACGGGTATCGCCATTGGCGCCGGTCTGACCCGCCGCCGCCCAGAAAGCCACATCCGACTTCAAGCTCAACTGGGTACCCGTGGCCTTGTCATACACGGCGTAGGCGCCGTTGGTCGTAGCCATATATTGCGTCTTGCCGACCGCGCCCATGGTGTCCGGCGGAATGAAGTTGCGGGAAAAGGATGCGGCATCATACTGGCTAGGACCTTCGAAGCCGAGCGCGTACACTGATCCTGGTGCGTTTTGTACGGGTGAGGACCCGAGGAGTGAGCCGCCGCCGTTAAGATCCGTGGGTAGTAATAATCTCTGCTCGAGTTCGAGGTAGGAGTCTTTGAGTATCTGGTCTGCCAGTGTTGCCGTTGAGGCAAATAGCGTAACCGCCGCACAGCCAATAGCGATCGCCCTGCGGAAGCGACTGGGTTGCCTGTCAATAATGCGAGTCTGTATACAGAAATTCATTGTCGTACCCTCCCCCTCTATGTTTATTGACTAAGCTACATTCCCGTATATCCTGCGCTCATCCTGACGTTCGAAAAAACGATGAGCACGGCGCAAGTCGAGAGCCTGGATTGTGACTTGGCTACTGATTTTCGTGTACTACAGCACTTATTTGTTTCCTCTACCGAATTCCGTGGAAATTACATGCAAAAAATGAGCCGTAAATAGAAAGTTTCGGCGAATCAATGAGGTGTATTGGTAAAGTCATTTTTATGAAGCTCTGCTATTAATAAAGTGTAAAAATTCCCGACATAATTTTGATCTGTTAGGTCAAATCGCTTAAGTGGGAATTATGCTCAAGATGGGTTCATCGGACGGGTGTCGTGTGTGCTCGCAAGGCAAGTGGTATTGGTTTCGCCTGCGGTTTGAGTGCGATAAGGATTGTAAATTTGAAATGCACTAAATTTGACCAACCTAATCTAGTTTGCTCATTACTCACTTAGCTAGTAAGCGTGCAGTTATATCCGATGCCATCTTTGCAGTCACTTGATCATGATCGCGATGCGGGTTGTATGCCATCAGCTCAAGTCCGAGCAAATTAAGATGTTGCTGTAGAGGCGTAAGGCTCGCGAGCAGTTCACTGCCGAATAAGCCATCGGCAACCGGGCTGCCAACACCGGGTTCTTCACGCGGGTCGAGTGCATCTAAATCGATACTGATGCCGAAACCCGCCGTGCCTTGCTGCACGATTTGCAAGGCATCAGTGATGGCTGCATCCATACCGCGTTGCCGGATTTCCTCCATGTTGAAAACGCGCACATTGAGGCGCGCCAATAAAGTCGCTTCGGCTGATTCAAAGCTGCGCACGCCCATCAAACACAAATGTGCGGTAGCAGTTGCGGTGGGCGCCTTCCGATGCCCGTTAGTGCGGGTAAGTTGAAGCACAACAAACACGCCAAAGGCGTGCCCTGCAAGGCGCCGTTGGGTGAGGTTTGCGGCGTGTGGCTATCCATATACGCATCGATCCAAATCAGGCAAAAGAAGCTTTACCGGTGGCGTGATTGTAAGCTCGGCAATGAAACCGCCGTCTGTTGCGTGGCGGATACCGCCCAGATTCTGGCGTATTTGGCCGACCGGTTGTAGCTCACAGCCTTGCGCCGCCACCAATCTGGAGGATGTGCTTCTCAAGCTGACCGGGCGGGAATTTCAGGATAAAGCTCACGTCGTCGAGAAGCGTCAAGGAATCCGTCAGTTCATTAGTTGTGGTTGATATTTCCCGCCTCGCCTGAAACCAAACAACCCCAATAATCCAGCGCAAAGCAACCACACGGTGCCGGGTTCAGGCGCAGGGGATGGGGGGGGAGGAGGAGGAGGGGAGCGGGTATATGCATTACTCCAATCAGTACCGGATGCAGAGCTCAGACTGTAGTCGGTCAATACCGTGCCATCAGCTAGATGTACTTCGCTGATTCCGCCCCAGTAAGCTGAATGTGCAAAGTCACTAAAGGCACTCGCAGCATATAGCGCCTGAGCAAAAGCTGTCACGTCAGCAAGCATGGTGAATGAGGTGCCAAATACAAAGGGGATATCAAACCAGAAAGTGCCGGTTAGATCGGAAACTGTATCAACTTGGTACACGCCATTCAGCGCCAGACCACGGTTAATTAAACTGGTCGTAGTTATATTGCCGACGCCGTCGGTCGAATTCGCCAGTTGTCCGGTGGTTGAAAATACCGTGCTACCGTTGATGGCCACGAGCGCCGAAACCGTTGAATTAGCCGTTCCATAGCCAGTACCAGGCGCTGGAGAGTAGGAAGCCAAACCACCGGATAAAGAAAAGGAGGCCCTAGCGTATGCCGCTCCTGTCAAGGTTGTGCTGTTGTAAGTGAGTTGGTCGATCCAGTAGGCATCGCCCTGGGCACGCGTCTGGGTACGACCGCCCTCAAGAATAGCAGAGGTAGCGCTTGCGCTTGCGAATATCGCACCATACCCGGACTGTCCGTAACCGCTAGCAGTTAGCCCATTAGAACTAGGGTTGATGTAGGTGACGGTACTAATATTACCTGCTGGGCCGTTGACTGTTCCTGAAGCAGAAGGATCCTCATAGATCACCACAGAATTGGCAACGATTGCTGCCTGTACCGGGATTGTGACCATGAACAACAGGCTGGAGAGCAGCACGCAGGTGCGATGATGGTTTTTTTTGTTCATGATGGATCTCCTGGTTGGATGCCAAAATTTTGATCACAAAAAGTAAGGAACGGACGCTTGCTGGCGGCTACAAAATACGCATAGCGCTCTAGCCGCATCACTTGTAGCGAAAGCAACTCTCGCTTCAATAACCATGCATTAAACATGCCATTAATATATATGTGATAGGAATCAATTTATTAACAAATTTAAGGGCGTCGCTCATGAGATTAAATGTAAATAAATCCGACAATATTTCTGGGCATACCGAATGCATTCGTTTTCCACATTCGGCCCCAGGTAGAAAATCTCGAGCGCTGCATATCCCAAGAATGGGGGAATACGCGTGAAATCGTATTCCCTGTGCCCGCGTCCGATATAAGAGACCAGCAGCCGCGCAGCCCGTGAAGAGTCATTTAAAATGATGGTGGTTCTGCACAATTACGCGTGGCGGAGATCGGCCGGTACTGTTGATGGGATGGGAGTCAACGGCGGGTTTCAACGCGATACAAATTCAACGCTGTATTTACTTTGCAAGCAAGCGTGCAGCCAATTCCAAAGCCATCTTCGCGGTCACCTGATCATGGTCGCGATGCGGGTTGTATTCCATCAGCTCAAGTCCGAGCAAATTGGGATGTTGCTGTAGTGGCTTAAGACTGGAGAGCAGTTCACTGCCGAATAAGCCATCGGCAACCGGGCTGCCAACACCGGGTTCTTCACGCGGGTCGAGTGCATCTAAATCGATGCTGATGCCAAAGCCCGCAGTGCCTTGTTGTACGATATCCAAGGCCTCGGCGATGACTGTATCCATGCCGCGTTGCCGAATTTCTGCCATGGTGAAAACGCGCACATTGAGGCGTTCCAATAAAGCCGCTTCGGCTGGTTCAAAACTGCGTACACCAATCAGGCACAAATGCTGCGGCAGCAGTTGTGGTGGGCGGCTACCGATGCCCGTCAGTGCGGGTAAGCCGAAGCCCAGCAAACAAGCTAAAGGCATGCCATGCAGCGCGCCGCTGGGTGAGGTTTGCGGCGTGTGGCTATCCATATGGGCATCAATCCAAATCAAGCCGAAAGGCGCGTTGCCAATAGCCCGATGCACGCCGCTCCAAGTGCCGATGGCGTTGGAATGATCGCCGCCGATGACCAGCGGCATCTCGCCTGAAACAATGGCTTCGTACACGTTTTGCGATAAGCGGGTGCACAACGCGCTCACCGTTTGTGCTGCATCAGTGGTTGCGCCAGGGCGCAGCATGTCTTTCCACTCAGCATTTAAACCTTTTGTTTGCAAGCGCTGGAGCAAACCGAGATCGCGCAAAGCATCCGGGCCATCTACACAGCCATGATCTTGCGCACCCCAGCCGGATGCGACGCCGATGATTTGAATTGGGCGCATATAGCGAACAGGGAGTCTACAGCGCCGAGCGCGATTGGCGATTAGCCGAGCAGAGAGCCGCGCATCTCAGAGAATTGCGCCTGAGTTGCGCGCACGGTGGGCTCGATGATGTCTTTGCTCAATGCGAGTATGTTCCAGGCCAAGGGTTCGGTGCGCACGGCATCTTCCTCAGCGACGCTATCGATTTCGGCTAAGGTGGCGATGCTGTTGGCGATATGAACTAGCGAGATTTCAATAGGGAATTTGTGTTCTTCTTGTGGTGCGTGATGATGTTCGACACAGGCGACCAGCAAGTCGGGAAAGTGCCAGTGCCGCAGAAGCGCGGCACCGACTTGCGCATGGTCGAATCCAAAAACCTCTTGTTCCGCTTTATGCAGCGCGAGATCGTCTGGGCCTTCGATCGACAGCAGTAGTGCACGTCGCGCTTCTACGGGCGCCTTGTGAAAAATCACCAGCTGACCAATATCGTGCAACAAGCCTGCCAGAAATTCGGTTTCCGCATGCTTCATTCCCCGTTGCTCAGCCAATAGGCGTGCGGCGATGCCGCAATATAAACTGTGATCCCAAAAATTATCCAAACTCACCAGTTCATTCGGACAATCCTTGAACGCGCTAATGGTTGAGGTGGCCAACACCAAATCGCGAATGAACTGGGTGCCGACGATAGAAACGGCGCGGGTGATCGTTGTGATTTGTGTGGAAAGCCCATAGGCGGGGCTGTTCGCGATACGTAATATGCGCGCGGCGAGCGCCGGATCTTGGATAATCAATTTGGCGATATCGTCGGCGGTGCTATTGGGATCGTTGACGACTTCGTTGACGCGTACGCCAACACTCGGTAGTGACACCAAATGGTCGATATCCTGCGTAAATGCTTCCAAAGTCATTGGCATGTCGAATCCTCATCACTCGGGTTGCCCCATATCAATTTAGAATAACGCCCATATTTACGGTTTCTGTAGGGTCGAAAAGCGGTAATACCTACGTTATAAGCTTGTCCACATGGATTTGCATAGGGAAAATAGGAATGACTGAGTTTATGGCGCTGCTACTTTTGCTAGGCCTTGGCTGGCTCTGGTTGGAAAACCAAGGCGTGCGCGATCAGGCGATAGCGATTGCCAAAGATTTTTGCGCGAAAGAAAACGTGCAGTTTTTAGATGATGCAATGGCGCCGGTCAAACTCAGCCTCAAGCGCAATGAACGTGGCCACATCGCGATTGCGCGTACCTATCAATTCGAATTCAGCGATACCGGTGACAATCGTCTCAAAGGCACCATCATCATGCTGGGAAGAAAGCTGGAGACGTTGCATTTGCAGCCTTATCGCTTAACGGTGGTGTCGAACGAAACGCTGCATTAAGCGCTGATGGCGGCTTCCATTTCATCCATCGCGATTGTTACCCGATTCCGCCCCGCTTCTTTTGCCGCATACAAGGCCTGATCTGCGCGCTTGAGCACGGCCTGCCAGGTGTCGCCATGCGCTGGGAAACACGCCACGCCAATAGAGGCGGTGACCTTACCCAAGGCGATATCGCCAGGTTCGGGGCGCCAATGTTCGATCGCAGTCCGCAACACTTCCGCGCGTTGATGTGTGGTGGCAAGATCGGCACCAGGTAGTATCACCACGAACTCTTCGCCGCCGTAACGGCACGGCATATCACCTTCGCGCACGGTGCGTTGCAGTATGCCGCCGATGGCGCGCAGCAGGGCATCGCCAGCAGCATGGCCGAAGCTGTCGTTATAGCGTTTGAAGTGATCCACATCCAAGATCATGAGGCCGATGGAAGAGCCACGGCGCAAGGCGCGCCGTTGTTCGATGGTCAAAGCCTCTTCCATGAAGCCGCGATTAAATAGTCCCGTCAGCGCATCGCGTATGGCGCGAGATTGCAGTTGTTCTTGTCGGCGTAAGGCGGCCAGCGCGATGCTGGTGCGTTCCGCAATCGCTGTTGCGGCCCACGGTGGCGTACGCTTTGTGGGTGCGATAGGAATGTTGGCCAGGTACACCAGGCCGAGTGGGCCGCTGAGGGTTTGCAGCGGCAAGCAGACATAATCAAATTCGCTCTTGGCATGCGCACAGGCCGCAGGGCTTGCGCCATGGCCGACATAATTGCAGCCGCTGTGCAGCGCATGGCAATCGAGTGCTTGCAGCGATTGCGTGAGCGTCGTATCCCCCCAAGCCAAGGTTAAGCCAAAGTGATCGAGTTCGGAGCGCAAGAACAACGCGCCATGGCAAGCTGGAAATATCGCCTGTGCGCAGCGTGCCACAGCATCTGCGAGCTCGTTACTGCTGGCGCAGCTTTGCAAGCGTTGGCTGAGTTCATCCAATTGCACTAATTGCCGTACCCGTTCTTCCTTCTGCACATACGCGCCTTTGAGTTCGGCATAAGCGCTGCGCAGTATCTGTGTATCCATATGCGTCTTGGTTGCCTGTGGTTTACTGGGTGCTGGGGTGTGCGTGAACAGGACTTGCAATTGCAGTCGCGCATGACGGTAAATCAGGTGTGCCTTCGCGCTAAAAGCCTGCCAGCGGCCAAAGCGCCACAGGGTGGCTGCGCTGAGCAAGGCGAGTAACAGCAATAGCCCGCCATGCGATGTCCGCGGCGATTGAGCGACGGGTAGCCGCAACAATAATTGCAATTCGTCGGCAGCGCCCGAAATGGGTTGTGTAGCGTACCAATAGTGAGCATCGGCAATCGGTGTGCTGCCAACGGGTATGGTTTGCGGTGGCTGTGAGGCCAGTAATTTCCCTGTGGCATCGGCTAAGCCGAAAGCGCTGCCCGGTGGCAATGAGGCATCGATGAGTGGAAAGAAATTTTGCGTCGCTAACGTGGCGATCATGGCGCCGAGTTTGTGGCCATTGGCGGCAAAGTAAGGAATGGCTAGTGCGAACTGATGGTTCG
>JAHECG010000079.1 GCA_024641855.1 Betaproteobacteria bacterium
CGCTTGGTGACCGCCCCAAATTCGGGGCAGGTCAATTTTGTATCATCTATTTTTTGGACGCTGACGATTTGTCTTATGTCGTCAACCGCCGATAAATATCCGCCACCTTCAACGGCAATTTACGCACCTCATCAATAATCACATAGTGCGCCGCGCCATACCTATGCGGCAAATATTCTTGGCCTTCTTTCTTTATCGATGGTGATGCAGAATCGGTGCCGGTGCGCTTGGCTTCGATCAGCGCTTGGCGCGTGTCTTCGATGCCGTAGGCGCTGCGATAGCCGTTGAAGTCGTCGTCGGGCTTGCCGTCGGATAGGGTGATGAGTAGGCGGGTTTTGGCTTCGACTTCGTTCAACACTTTGGTGAGATGGCGGATGGCGAAGCCCCTGCGCGTGTAGTCTTGCGGGCGGATGCCGCTGATGCGGACCTATTTTGCAACTTGCGGCAAATACTAATCGCGCAGGGGTTTAAACTGCTTGGCCAATTTCAAGCTTTGCCCTTGATAGTTTGAGCTGATGTCTTGCCCGTACAGCAGCTCGGGCCGCGCGGCCATGCGTTCATAGCGCAGCCAACCGACGGTCTGTCCGTGTTCGAGCAAAAAGGGCACTTCGTGCGAGCGCACTTCGAGCACGCCGCGGCTGCTGCCGGCTTTATTCACGGCGGCATTCCAACCGAATCCGGGATCGAAAAAACCGGCGTAGTGCACGCGGAATTCACCGGCGCGGGTGTCGTAGGGCATCATCTCTGCTGCGTATTCCGGCGGCACCGCGATGGCTTCTTTGGTCATCAGGATGTAGAACTCATCGGGATCTAAAATTAGCGAGGTCGATTTGTGAAAACGGATCGGCTCCCAAAAATCCAAGGGATCGTAATCGCGCCGTTCCAAATCGATGCGGCTGGAGTGTTTTTTCGCGCGATAGCCGATGATGTCGCCGACACGGCCAGTGCCTTCCAAATCCACGGTGAACGGCAGCACGCCGGTCTTGATGGATCGCGCATTTTTTTCGTGCTCGCTGGAATCGACAATCTGGCCTTCGTCGAGCAGTCTTTTCCACTCGGTGGCGGGAATGGATTTAGCCTCTTCGCCACGCGTGCGGCGAAACCGGAGCTGGTTTAAACGGGTGCCGGTCTTGACCACCACGCTGAAGCTGCGCGGCGCAACTTCAATAAATAGATCGCCCTTATAACCTTCGCTGACTTGATCGAAGCTGGTGGCGTAATCGGCAATCAAGCGCGTCAGAATATCCAAGCGCCCGGTTGAGCTTTTGGGGTTGGCAAAGGCCGCCACTTCACTCTTCAAGGCAATGGATTCCTGGAGGCGAATCACATACACGCGACCTTTTTCCAGCACCGCGCCTTTGCGGATGTCGATTTTGAAATCGTCAAATTGCTCATCGAGATGCTTCAGCTTTTCCAGCACCTTCATGCCCTTGCCGGGTAGAAAACTGGTATCGACCGGATAGGCGAAATCACCCAAGCGCAGGTCGATACTGGCAGGCTGGATTTGGTCATGATCGAATGGGCTGGTGGTTTTGATCTCACCGCTGAGCGTCATATCCAGAATTTTCTGGCTGGGGAAAATTCCGGTGCCGTCGCTGGCGCGTACCGAAGTCACCAAATCGGAATTGGCCGTTGCGGCAGTCTTTGCTATCACGTCACTCATTGGATTTACTCATCGGCTTAAGCCGCCAATTATAACGGTATGCTGGCCGTTGATCCAAACCGTGGCGGATAGGGCGGGGCAAGGCGCTGAGCCTCAAAACCCGCACGGCATTCCGTCGATTAAAGCTTATAACGTTTTCAGATATTCCAATAAGTCCAGCCGCTGTTCCTTATTGAGTGCCGGTGGCAGGCTGCCATCCGGTTGCGGCGTGCGCCCAGCGGCGTACTCGTGGCCTGCGTTGGAATTACCTGGGATCGACGTGCGAAAGACAAATCCGTCATAGCCCTGCCATTTCATGCCGACGTTTTCCGCATCAAACTCGCGCGACCCAACCACAAACGTATCCGGGCGGTATTCGCCATTGGCCGGATCATTCGGACCTTTTTTGGGCAAGAGCAACTGATACAAGGTGGGTACCGAGCCATTGTGCAAATACGGTGCCGTGGCCCAAATGCCGTTGAGGGAGCGCGCTTTATATGCGCGCAAGGAAGCAAAAGGCGCGGCAGTGGTGTCGGGCGTGTAGTCGCCGCGTTTAATCGAGGAACGCACCTCATTGGTAAAGAAGGTGCGCGCAAAATCGAATAACCGTTCAGCCCAGCGTTGAATAAACCATTTATCCGGGTCCGGGGTGGTCACGACATTGGAAGTCGCCGAGGTCAGCAAAGCGGCGACCGGCGCACGCTGCGCTAACAGAATATTGCCTACGCCGGGGTTGACGTATTGGTTACGCAAGATACCGCTGTAACCGCTGAAGGCCACGCTATTCTCCGCCATTTTTGGATCGGTTTTGATGGCTGATAGCTGCGTCATCTGCGCGATGACGCGACGGCTTTTACTGCTGCGATTGATTTCTGCGTGACAGGCTGCGCAGTAACGATCGAACAGCACGCTGCCCTTGTTGGCGCGTGCTTGATCGATCTTGGGAAGGATCGTTTCCGGCCAAAGTGGCGACTGCAACTTCCGCAGATGATCTTCTACGCGACGCAAATTGCGGATATCGACGGAAGATTGAAAGTTGATATGTTTGTCGCCGAAGCCTTGCCGCGCGAGAATCGAAGACAACGAAATACCTTCTTCTTCGCGCCAATCCAGCGTACCGAACACGCCGATCACCTGACCAGCGTTGCGCCCCATGGGGCCGAGACCCGAGTTGTTGACGATGCCATTCCATTGTACATAATCATGTTGTGGGATATCCCAAAGGAAGGGATAGCTCACCGGCGCATCCGCCGGGTTAAATATTTTATTGCGCAGCGCGAGTAATTCTTTCACGCAGTGAAATTCGTTGGGGCCGGTTTTTTCATTTGGGCACAAATGCGCCTGGACGCGTTCCAGAATGTGGTCGCGGTCATTGCTGTTTAAAATCGGGTTAACCTCTTTCAAGATGGCTTCAACATCCTGCGGCGAGAATGTACTGGCGAGCACTGCGCGCAGTTGATCGGCATTCATGCTGTGTTCCAGCACGCGATTGAAAATGCGGCCGAAGGCATCGAGACGCGCATAGCCATACGTGGTCAGATCGCGCTTGGGCGTGCGTGGATTGTTGACGATGGTGTAGGTCATGATGCGTTGCGCGTATTTGCGCAAATCCGCCAACACTTCATCTTCTTTTTTGTAGCTGCCTTTTTTCAGCACGGCATCGACAAAGCGCTTGCGCTTATCGTCCTGCTGTAAGGTGGCATACATGGCTTTCGCCAAATCGTTCATGAAGGTTTCCATATCCGACATGGCAGGGCCGCCATCAATGCGGATACCGGTACCTTGGTAATTTAATTGCGTGGTATGGCAAGCCGCACAGGTGAAGCCCATATAAGATTTGCCGTGGTACTTGTCACGTGTCATGCCGACCGGCAGGCCATCGGGATTGCTGGAGGTGGCCTTTTGCGGCAGATAGCGATAGCGATTGATGTTGTTGTTGTCGCGGAACAACTCCGGTGCATCGGTTTGTTCCAGCACCAGAAAAAAATCATAGGGCATCAGATCGGAGCCCTCGGTCGTGTTATAGAACCACAAGCTATCCGCTTCATTCCAATTCTGCTGGAGGTAGGTCACCTTGGCGAAACTGTCGCCGAAAATATCCTGCTTGACCGTCGTAGCACCCCGATCCTTGTCTTTGTCCCAGAACTCCGCCATGCGTGAGATCGTGCCGATGCCTGCCCAAATAATCACCAGCACGATAAATGCTGCAAGTAGCTTAAAGGTGCGTTTAACCATGCGACGGCGTGGTTTTTCGGGCTGGTTGGAGTTCATATCTGATGGCATCGCAATCTCCTTGTAGTTCTTTTATTTTAGGGCTGGTGGCAAGCGCGACTAGGAGCAGTGGCTGCAGCCGCTGGCTTTGCTGCTCGTGCATGCTTGGTTCAACGTTGATCGAAAACACCCGATACTGTAATTCAATAAATATGTAAATGCGATATCTATTTGACATGCCGCAATAAACCGCAGCGCAAAATATCCCCGTGAAAGTGGCCCAGGCAAAAGCAGCATTAAGCTACGGCGTCAGGTTTCGATCAATATCCGCAGATTTCACAGCAAAGCATCACAAACTGCGCCGCCCTATACCGATGTCGCAGGTATTCTTGGTCTTCTTTATTGATAGTGAAGCAGCAGGGTTATATACCGGTACGCTTGGTCATGTCATCGTTGTCGTGACCCAGCAATAGCCGTCGAATCAGATGTCCGGCTTGTAGTTGGTACGTGTCTAAGGTGTAGTGCCCATAGGTAATTTTCCAATGAGATGCAAAAAATTGATTTTATCGGGACCTAAAATCCTACCGCGTGCGTCTTTGCCTGTAAGCACACAGCGATATTTGATTTGGAAAACGCAGCGCGTGCTATTAGGCCGACAGGGTCGGAGATCAATTTAATTATTTCGATAAAGGAGTACGTTATGTCAGACAAGAAAAAACTAGTGGTTGTGGTTACAAAAGGGTTGGACGATGAGCGCTCGTCTGTTGCGTTGAGCGTGGCCAATAGCGGGATTAATTCGGGGCTTGAAGTCACTATGTTTTTGGTGAGCTCTGGCGTCGATTTGGTGCGCCGGGGTGCGACCGCAGTAGCGCAGCTCAATCCGCTCGACCCGCCTTTGGGTGAGATGGTGGATAATTTCATCGCCGCTGGCGGTAAAATTCTGGCTTGCCCGTCCTGCGCAAAAGTTCGAGGTTATGGGCAGACGGAGTTGATAGAAGGTGTCAGCATCACGGGATCGGGCGCGATGCATGAACTCATCAATCGGGGCGCCGCGACCCTGAGCTTTTAACGGGTGCCGCTGGTGGGAATTATTTCCAGGTCGCGGATATTTTTTCAGATGCCGGGACCTGGAACCCCGCTGGGTGCGTCTATACGATTAAATGCGCCAGAACAGCGTTGACATAAAACTACTTATCGAGGATATAGGAAATCACCGCATGACGGATACTGAAGCAAAAGCCTGGTTCAGCTGTGGTATCGAGGCGTCCATGAATTCGCTTTACGGCCTGGCCATCCGGCTCACCCGCAACGATGCGGATGCAGAAGATCTCGTCGCCGATTCCGTCATCAAAGCCTGGTCTGCATTTGCAACACTGGAAGATAGAAACCGATTTCGTCCCTGGGTATTCCGCATACTGCACAACTGCTACATCAGCGACTACCGAAAAAAATCTATTCGTCCGATAGAGTATGGCTACGATGATCTTTCCGTCGAAGAAAACGGAGATGACATTACCTGCTACTTGATCGAACAGTCGGATGACTTTCTAAAATGGTGGGGAAACCCAGAGCGTGAGTTTGCCAACAAACTGCTGCGCGCTGACATCCTTTCCGCCATAGAAATGTTGCCGGAAGTATTTCGTATCGCAGTATTGCTGGTCAATGTAGAAGGGCTTTCCTATGACGAGGCTGCTGAAGTGCTTGGCGTTCCTCCTGGCACCATTCGTTCTCGCATGAAACGCGGCCGAACGTTTCTGCAAAAAGCACTATGGGAACACGCGATAGAAGCAGGGATCATTACAGGGGATCACATGAAAGGTAGCAAGCCATGAAGGACGGCAAAGACAAAACAGAGGTTAAGGAAATTGACTGCATTGAAGCGATAAATGGTCTCTACGCCTATCTCGATGGCGAAATGAAAGATCCGCAAACACTCGCGCAGTTCGAGCATCACTTGGAGCATTGCCATACCTGTTATTCCCGAACTCAACTGGAAACCGCGCTAGGGCAACTCATCCGCAAATCAGGAGAGGAGGGCCAAACCCCAGTCAAACTCCAGGGTCGGCTGCGTAAATTGATTGACGAGTTTTAGGTCTTGAAGAAGGCTAAGCCTATTCACGCACAAGCCGGATATCAATTTCCCTATCGACATATTGCCACTCTGCTGTAGCGCGTAGCTCGGTCAGCAGCTTATTGAATGCGGCTTCATCAGCCGGTGCGTACTCAAACCAAGTGAGAAAATCGAAGGGCGCATGATCGGTGAGATCACGGCAGTGGTGGAGCCTACGCGCTAAGCTTGGAAAATGTTGAAGGCCGAGCTTGGCGTGTTTTGATTGGTCTTCAAAAACATGTTGGCGTTCGGCTTGCGTCAGCGCCCACCATGCCGCATTTTTTCGCAGTGGGATTAAAGCCGCACAAGTTGCCTCGGGGCGCCCAAGATCCAACTGCTTGGCGATGATTTGTTGTTTTTCCTCAGCGGTAACGGCATAGCGGTCATTGCTGGTGATGCCGCGCAGTACCCACGCTGCTTGTGGATCAGACGCGGTTTTTGTTGGGTCTGCGATGTCGAGCCGTTTTGCAGCAGGTAGGGTCTCGCCAACGATCGCATCCATGTAAATGACGCGCCAAGGGCCGGTATTCCCCCCACTGAATGAAAACAATCTTAAAGACATTTCTCTCTCCTTACGCCATGCAGTCACCAGAAGGGTGTTAGGTTCCTAAATCTAGGTTGATAATTACCCAGACACAAGGTTTATTTCAACAATCTACGCTCCAAACTTCGCGCCCATAGTGAGCTAATTAAAACTGGGGCATAATCGGTCAATCCCACTCAATCCAAAGACGATGCCCAATAACGCGCAGTGGCAGTTCGAGATTCAGCCGGACGGTGATGATGGCTTGAACATCATCCTCGGCGGGCGCTGGTGCATCGACGCCAGCCTGCCGACATCCGGCGTCGTACTCGAAGCGCTGGGCGACAAGATTCGCCGCCTGCGTTTCGATGTGGCTGGCCTGAGCGATTGGGACTCCGGCCTGCTGACTTTTCTCGATGGCGTGTTGAAGGCCTGCGCGCAACGCAACATCGCGGCCGATACCAGCGGCCTGCCGCCGGGAGCGCAACGCTTGCTGGCGATGGCGCTCGCCGTGCCCGAGCAAAAAGTCGCCGGCCACGACCAAGGCCCACAGAGCCTGCTGGCGCAAGTCGGCACATCCGCTCTCGCGTTCTTACACGATGCCCCGCAGATGCTGCGCTTTCTGGGCCAGATCACGCAATCGATGCTGCGCTTGTTCACCGGGCGTGCCCGCTTCCGGTATCGTGACCTGTGGCTGGAGATCGAAGAAGTGGGGCCGCGTGCGTTGCCCATCGTCTCGGTGATCAGCTTTCTCGTCGGCCTCATCCTCGCTTACCTGGGGGCGGATCAGTTGCGCTTGGTCGGCGCCCAAGTCTTCATCGCCGATCTGGTGGCAATCGGCATGGTGCGCGAGGTCGGCGCGTTGATGACCGGCATCATCATCGCTGGTCGCACTGGTGCGGCCTTCGCCGCCCAGTTGGGCACTATGCAGGTCAATGAAGAGATCGACGCCTACAAGACGCTGGGCATCCAGCCAATCGATTTTCTGGTGCTGCCGCGCATACTGGCGCTGATGCTGATGGTGCCGCTGCTGACGCTGTATTCCGGCTTCATCGGCATCCTCGCCGGGCTGCTGATCTCCGTCACCATCTTCCATATTGGCGTGTTCGAGTACTACACCGAAACCTTGCGTGCACTCGAATTCAAGCACTTTCTGGTTGGCCTTTCCAAGGGCACCGTCTACGGCGCGATGATCGCCTTTGCCGGTTGCCTGCGCGGCATGCAATGCGGGCGCAGTGCCGAGGCAGTCGGCCGCGCGGCGACCTCGGCAGTGGTCACCGCCATTCTGTTGATCACCATCGCGGCGTCGATCATGACCATCGTTTATTACCAGCTCGATATCTGAACCATGGCCGAACCCTCCAACATCCCTCACATCGAAGTCAGCGACCTGACCATCGGCTATGGCGATTACGTCGTCCAGCGCGACCTCAGCTTCGTCGTCAACAAGGGCGACATCTTCGTCATCATGGGTGGTAACGGCTGCGGCAAGACCACGCTGATGCGCGCCTTGATCGGCCTACAGCGCCCGTTGCAAGGCAGTGTGCGCTATAGCGGCGAGGACTTCTGGGGCGCGTCCGACGAAGACCGCCAGCGCATGAAGCGTCGCCTCGGTGTGCTGTTTCAAAGCGGCGCGCTGTGGAGCTCGCTCACCCTGGCGGACAACGTCGCGCTGCCGATTGCCCAATACACCGACCTGACGCAAACGCGTATCGACGAGATCGTTTCCTTCAAGCTGGCGCTGGTTGGTTTGGCTGGCTTCGAAGATTTTTACCCATCCGAACTCAGCGGCGGCATGAAGAAGCGCGCCAGCCTGGCGCGCGCCATGGCGCTCGACCCGGACATCCTGGTGATCGACGAACCTTCCTCGGGCCTCGACCCGATCACGGCGAAGCGGCTCGACGAGCTGATCGTCGAATTGCGCGATAGCCTTGGCACCACAGTCATGGTGGTGACGCACGAGCTAGCCAGCATTCTTTCAATCGGCAATAATTCGGTCTACCTCGATGCAGAAACCCACACTATGATCCCCACCGGCAATCCGCAAGACGCGCTCAAATCGGGCGACCCCAAAGTACGACATTTCCTCACGCGGGGTGCGGCATGAGCAAACAAGCCAACCCCACACTGATCGGCGCCTTCGTCCTTGGGGCCATCGCGCTGGCCGTCATCACCACCTTGCTGCTGGCCGGTGGTACTTGGTTCGGTCATCGGCAACAGCATGTGTTGTACTTCGAAGGCGCAGCGCAAGGCTTGCAGGTCGGCGCGCCGGTGCACTTTCTTGGCGTTAAGGTCGGCACCGTCAAAAAAATCCAACTCGGTCTCGATGAAAAGAGCGGCCACTTCCTGGTGCCGGTGATGATCGAAATCGAACCACAAGTCGTGCACACGCGCGGCATCGAAGGCGTCGACCTACGTGACCGCGACACGGTAAAAAAACTGGTGGCGCGTGGCTTGCGCGGCCAGTTGCGCATGCAAAGCCTGCTCACCGGACAACTCTACGTCGATCTCGATTTCCACCCGGACAAGCCGGCGCACTTCGTCGCCCTCGACCCCAGCCTCAGCGAAATCCCCACCATGCGCACCGCTGTAGAAGAGTTGAAGAACAAGTTCGAAGGTTTTGCCATGGACAAATTCATGGCCGATGTCTCGTCGATCAGCAGCGCCATCAATAAACTGATGTCGGCCCCAGCCACCCAGGATTTACCGCAACGGCTCAACGCCACCCTGCGCCAACTCGAAGCGCTGGCCGCCAACTTCGATGCCCGCAGCAAACCCATCCTCAAAGAAGTGCACAAAGACCTGATCGAAATGCGCAAGGCGCTGGAAGGCGCACAAACGGCGATGGCCAAGGTTGAAGCGGCGGCGGATAAGGTATCAACGGCAGCGGACAAAGTAGGCAGTATGGCCAGCCCCGATTCAAAAATGGTCAGCAACATGGTGCGCGCCAGCGACGAACTCGCGAAAGCCGCGGCCTCGTTGCAAAGCCTCACCGCACAAGAGTCCCCGACAGTGCAGAGCACGAATAACGCACTGAAAGAAATCTCGCGCGCGGCGGATGCCCTACGCCGACTGGCCGAATTGCTTGAGCAGCAGCCGGATGCTATTTATCGTGGCAAGCGCAAGAAGAACGAGGAATGAAGGAAGAGCTGCGAATGGGAACCCGCGTTGCAGGCAAAAGGAAAGACCTGCCCCCGAGCCTGCGTGACCCCGAGCCGAGGATGCGGGGCGAATGCTACGAATCTAGTTTTACTCTGGCTTGCAGCTAAAGAATTCGAAATCATTTTCGTATTTCGATATCAAAGGCTGGATCAATAGACACTTACAGGTAAGTGCAAGTTGTTTTGCTTCTTCTATAACACGGATATGATCTTGTTGTCTCAGGCGCATTCGATTTAGTGCCAATGCCATTAAAAATTCGACCACCGATTCTTCTCTGAGCCGGATGAATTTTGAGATGATCTCGGCAGCTCGCGCGCTAGCCATTACTGAAGAGCGATAGTCCAATTCGCTATCATGTGCGCACCTTAGGATGGATGCTTGAATCACGGGGTCTGTAAACCGCAAGAAACAATCTGGAGCGATTATTGCCTGCTGGAAACCACCGCCGTCCAAGCGTTCAGAGTTTGGGAGTGCCGGACATTCGCGGGCATTTTGGAGCCAGCATGTAACAGTAAATAAAACATCGATGTGGCATTTGGCATCATCAAAATCTTTCCAGAGAGCGAACCCCTTGCTAAGGTTGAATGCATCAGCTCGGCCAGACAGGCTGATAAAAGGTTCACCCTTAGGGACACCCTTATGAACCACTCCTTCTGCTTGGAGAGCTTCCAGTCGTGTTTTAGCAAAATCGGCGAGGTTATGATCTTCCATCGATTCCGATATGTTAATAAGAAAATCCATCTCTCTTTTCTTGTATTCATGAATAGCACTCGCTGCTGGTGCATATTCACACCATGTCTCAATCGCAAATGTTAGATTTTTATCCGCCAAGCGCAGATTCGATTTGAAGTGTTCCAATTGAGCATAACTGCGCGCTAATACTGCACCAATCAGGAAAAATCTGGACCCGTTAGGCTGGTATCTGCGAAGCGCCTTAGTGATTCGCATTAGGGCCATACCGCTCCCAGCAACAGCCGCCATTACAGCAACAGTTTCATCTGGCTCAGGGGAGCGTTGTTCAATATCTTCAATCGACAAAACTTCAGGAGCGTATTCCCCTCGGAAAGGAGCAATAGCATCTCGCACAAGTTGTGCCATCTGCTTGGATCCTTCGTCATCCTGGTAAACGATACGTCTAACGCTTGCAGGTAGCGTCCCAATTGCTTTTCGCACCAACCATTCCCTAAAAGCTGGCTCAACTGCTAGCGCGCTGCCGTCAATTAAAAATGCTTTGGGGGCCTTGTACCCGCTGAAACGTTTGAAGTAGTGAATTAACCCTGCACCCTGGATCTTTTCGAAACTCTCTGAAAAGTTTTTAGGCAGTTGAAGGCGCTTGAGGACGACGGCTATTGGTTCCCCAGGGTTAAAAAGAAAGTCTTCACCGCTAACCAGAATTTCACGGAGAGTATCCACAGATTCAACCTTTCGACCACGTTGGCTCTCCGGTATCGAATAAAGAAGCTGGGGAAACTCTGCATCAAATACGCCGAGAATAGTGCCCACAGTGTCAAGCTTGATTCGCCCACCGCTACACGACTCTAGGTCCTTAGCCATTTTTCCAGATGTAGACGCAGAAATTATGAAAAGTGGGTACTCCCCGCTGTTCGGAGTTGTGTCTGCGAGGCCCTTATATGAACTATAAGAGCGGATTTCAGGAGGACTGGCAAAGGCTTCGAGGCGCCCTCCAAGCTCCGAAAGAGCATAGGCGATATAGGCTATGCTAACAGTGTCTACCCAAATGATGTTTGGGGCACTGCAATATAATTCTCTTGCTTTCGCAACCAAGGGTAGCAAGGTAAAGGCAATGAAAGATGCCTCCACGCTATTTCTACAAAGCAATGCTGCGCGAATGAAATATGATCGTGGGGATTGGGAAGGATTCCGGAAATAGGCCCCTGGTGGGGCTTGTGTGATTACTCCATCACGACTGGCGAGGCAACCCAAACCAGCATTTCTTACCGAGGTCAAAATTATATCTGGATTAGGTTTGCCAAAAGTTGGATCGTTACATTTTACCCAAAGCACCTCTGAGAATATGCCGGTCTTTTCAAATAATGCTAGACCAACCCATTGGCAGCGCTTTAAATTTTCGAATCGCTCAGAAAGTAATGGGCTTTCGAGCATCTTGCTAAGCTGCTCCTTCTCTTTTATCGGTGCCACATAGACCAGCCAATCCGGGCTGATCTTCCCATCACTCAATGAATCAACGAGATTGCGCTCGATATCGCTGGCCACAAGTTGGTAGCCTGGGATATACGTAAATATAACGTCACCGCGACGGCTATCCCATTCCACTTCACCACGAAATGAGAAGAGGCTAGCCATTCTTAGCGGCCTTAATCCAACTGGTCAGGGGGACGCAAAAAGTCACCGAAGTGCCACTCGATTCGCCCAAGGAGTTCTCTGGAAACCATTCTTCCAACTTGATATCTGGATTACTTGCCTCTTCGTAATCTCCTCCAAACTGACGGGGTTTTCCGTCAAGCGTGAGGTCCAATCTCGCGTAATAACAACTGTGCCCGGTGCGAATGCGAATGAACCCAGACATTGATTTTAGAAGCCGGACTACTCTAATCAGGCCAACGCCAGCTCCAGCATTTGCTTTTGATGTCGCATGTCTAAGGAGACAATCCAAAATCGTATCCTTTTCTGATTTGTCACGGTATTGATGAATAACATCATTTGTATTGCAAGGGGCATTTATCCAGTGGTGGTATCCAATTCCACTATCAAATACTGTCATTTCAAAAAAAAGATTTTCCTTTTGTTGATTACGCAGCATTCTGTTCATAAGATATAGAATAATGTCTTTATTGCGGCCAGCCACTGTGGTCGCTTCTTCAATTGTCATGTCCGTAATTTTGATCGACACGCCTCTGACGCCAATTCTTATGGGATCCGCATGTTCATCTAAGCGCCCATGTTGATACGCATTCTCGAGCAACTCAAATGCGACGAGGCCGAGATTCTCCAATCTTTCGGCATCAAATCGCTCAGAATATTTGTCTGGGATAATCTGCTCGATACACCGACTTAGAAGATTCCCTAGTTGTTGGGGTGACTGAACTTTTCGGGTAGGTAATGAAGATTCCGCTGTAAACATCCATCGCCCATATTCATGTTGTCCTCCATATACAGATAGAAATGAAATTCCCTCCTCCTGTGCGAAAATGCGCTGGCTGTTTATGTCGTCAAATTCCCTGAGCCGAGCAGTAACTAACCTTTTTACAGTTTGAGGTGATATCAGCCTGCCATCGTTTGCAGTAACTGACTTTGCATAGGCTAGAGCCGTGAATCCATAACCTGTTGTGCAAAGCTGGCTCAGAAAATCAGTTGCATCGCTGAGAGCGACTGGAAGACAGAGCTCAGCTTCTTTCGACGCACGAGCCCAAGCTATGGTTAGATGAATGAGGCTAGACTCTAACCCCAAAGCACCATGGCTCGTTAATTCGATAGGCAGTTCAAGCGTTGGATAGACTCCATTAGCTATCTTTTCGATCCATTCCTCACATTGGTCCAGTCGAATAGACGGGCTGATTACGATAGAGGCGGGGGGAACTGGATGCATAATTATTAATTGACGCGTTGGTTAAATTGGCCAGCAATTTGAAACTGCTGTCATCTTACTATATTCGGTAACTCCGTCACGTTGGCTTCACGCTGAGGTCTAGATAAGTAGCATCCCAGCTACAACTACAGCCGCATCCGGTGAAATCCGTTTCGGGGTGTCACCAATGAAGCCTAAGCCGCCTTTGGAAATGGTTTCACTTTTAACCGTCGCTTGCGCTGTGCTTCCCATAGATCGCGCTGGATTTGCAGCCGTAGCCAAAAGCCGGGTGTGGTACCCAGTGCATCGGCCAG
>JAHECG010000080.1 GCA_024641855.1 Betaproteobacteria bacterium
CCGAGTTTGTCGTAGTAGGGAATCGGTTTGCGTAGCTCGTCGAATTTAAGTGAGTACGGAACAAAGTGCGCATCGGTTTGCCACAGGCCGCGCAGATAGAGATCCAGCTTGTGCTCGTTGTCGACCAGTAGTGTGCCGTGGCGCTCTTTTTGCAGCATGGCGCGGCTATCCGCCGATTGCAGGCTGAAATAATCCTGTTGCCGTTCGGGGTGATCGCCATAGTTGCGAATGCCGTATTCCACCCAATTTTTCAGGCCATCAATCGAAACCTGATTCAACAGATAGGGCGAGTGCTTGAAAAACTCCGGCAGTCCCGGACTGGCGAAGGTGGTGTGAATGCCATGAATCGAACCGGTGGTGCGCTCCATGAAGGCCAGCGCCAGATTCATGTAGTCCTGCATTTGTTCTTGTGAATGCAGGCGTCGCGCCGTGGCCGCTAGCGTTTCCAAAAACGGTGCGATGGCTTTGCCGTTGGGCGATTTGTATATCTTGCGAATGAAATCGGCGATGGCCGGTAACGCCGATGCGCCTAGCGTTGTTGCGACCGATGGCCACTCTTCCAGAAAGATCAGCACCGGCTCGACGCCGCGCCCCATCTTGCACAAAAAGCGCGCGTATTCCAGGTAGGCCGTGATGCCATCTTTGGACAGCACCGACAAGGCTTCGGCCATGCAGTCTTCGAACACCTCGGCCACTTGCGGGAAGCCGCAGCCAAGCTGCTCCCGGTAGCCTTTCATCAAGGGGTGTTCGTAGACAGTGTTGGCTTCGGTCATGGTGATCCTAAAAATCGTTTTTCACCGCAAAGGACGCTAAGGTACGCGAAGGAAAAACTAAGAACATTCTGGGAATTGGTTTCCTTTGCGTACCTTAGCGTCCTTTGCGTTTCAATAGCTTTTCCCAGGTTCAAGCAAATGTCGCGTCAATCGCGTGATCCAGTGTGTCGCGAATATCCGCATCATCGGTAATCGGGCGCACTAGCGCCATGCGGCAGGCGTCGCGCGGCTCTACGCCGCCTTTAATCAGCGTGGCGGCGTATACGAGTAAACGGGTTGAAATGCCTTCATCCAGACCATGGCCTTTCAGGTTGCGTGCCGTGGTACCGATCTTCACCAGCTTAGCGGCCAGTGCCTCGTCGGTGCCGGTTTCCTTGGCGACGATACCGACTTCCAATTGCATATTGGGGTAATCGAATTCGAATGCGGTGAAGCGTTGTTTGGTGGATTGCTTCAAATCTTTCAGCAGGCTTTGGTAGCCGGGGTTATAGGAAATCACCAATTGAAAATCCGCATGCGCTTCGATCAATTCGCCTTTTTTATCCAGCGGCAAAGTGCGGCGATGATCGGTCAGCGGATGGATCACCACGGTGGTGTCCTGACGCGCTTCAACGATCTCATCCAGATAACAGATTGCGCCGATGCGCGCGGCGGTGGTCAGCGGGCCATCCAGCCAGCGCGTGCCATTGGCTTCGAGAATATAACGTCCGACCAAATCGGAAGCGGTCATGTCCTCGTTGCAGGCCACAGTGATCAGCGGCTTGTTTAGTTTCCACGCCATGTATTCGACGAAGCGCGATTTACCGCAGCCGGTCGGGCCTTTGATCATCACCGGCAGGCGCGCGACATAAGCGGCTTCATACAGTGCGACTTCTTTGCCTTGTGCTTGATAGAACGGTTCTTTGCGAATGTTGTATTGGTTTTTATCGGTCATGGCATGCTCCAAAGAATTCGAGTTTGTCTGCAAGCAAAAAACTTTTACCGCAAAGGACGCTAAGGTACGCAAAGGAAATCAATTTCCCGAATGTTCTTGGTTTTTCCTTCGCGTACCTTAGCGTCCTTTGCGGTGAATCATTTTTCCCTCAGCCCTGGAAAAAAACGCCCCCAACCATGTGGGGGCATTCTTTACCGCGTCGGGCTTGCGTATTACTTATGCACGCCCAGTTTTTCACGCCAGCCCGGATAGATCTTGTCGGCGTCGCCAGGGAAGGATTCGAACGCACGCGCGAATTCTTTGTGGCTCTTGGCAAACTCGATCGGATCGGCACCGGCTTTCCAGCATTCGTAAGACTGACGCAGAGAGATCGCGCCGGCCGCTGGGCTGTCGATATGGCCGTAGGAACCGCCGCCGGAGGTGTTGATCACGTTGCCGTGGCCGAGGTTCTCGAAGAAGCCTGGCAAACGCAGCGCGTTCATGCCGCCGGAGATGATCGGGGTGGTGGGCTTCATGCCGTACCACTTCTGGAAGTAGACCGGACCTTGGCACTCGTCACGCTCGATCATGTAAGCGATGTTCTTGTCGGAATTTTCGCCTTCCATTTTGCCGTAGCCCATGGTGCCGACGTGGATGCCGGAAGCACCTTGCAAACGGGAAATCTTGGCCAGCACAAACGCGGTGTAACCCCGCTTGGCGGATGGCGAAGTGATCATGCCGTGACCGGCGCGGTGATAGTGCAGGTACTGGTTCGGATACTGGCGACGGGCAGTGGTGATCATGCCGGGGCCGCCGACGAAGCCGTCAACCAGGAATGCAACTTTGTCTGCATCCGGGCCAAACGCTTCCAGAATGAAGTCGGCGCGCGCGCACATTTCGTAGTGGTCGTCCGCCGTGATGTTGGCGGAGAACAGTTTGGCCTGGCCGGTTTCGTCTTGCGCGCGTTTCAGTGCGTCATACACCAGTGGGTAAACTTTCTTGGCGGGGCAGAAAACTTGGTTGCCTTGCGGTTCGTCGTTCTTGATGAAGTCGCCACCCAGCCAGAACTGGTAAGCGGCTGCGGCAAATGGCTCAGGGCGCAGGCCGAGTTTCGGCTTGATGATGGTGCCGGCAATGTAGCCGCCGTCTTTGACAGGGCGGCCCAAAATGCGCCAGAGGTCGGAAATGTCTTTGGACGGGCCATCGAATAGTTGGATGGCGCGCTCAGGAACGTAGAAGTCATGGATCTTGGCGTGCTCGATGTCGCCCATGCCCTGGTTGTTGCCGATCACCAGCGTCAGGAACGAGACGATCATCATGCGGCCGTCGGTGATGTTGCGGTCGAACAATTCCAGCGGATACGCAATGCGCATGTCTTCGGTGGCTTCGTCGATGTAATACACCAGCGCGTCTACGCCCTTGGTGAAGTCGTCGGTGGTGGAGACTTCAACGTTGGTGCCGGTCGAAGACTCGGCGGCGAAGTGGGCGGCGGCTTCCAGATAGCCATAGCCAGCCTTCGGCTTCATTTTGTAGGCGACCAGAATGTGTTTTTCGCCCTTAAGAAGGTCTTCTTCTTTTAGGTCAAGGTTTGCATAGCGTGCTGATTGATCCATTTACTTCTCCAAATGAAACGGGTTTCGAATAAATAACCATGAGAACAGAAGGCAATATAGTCGATATGGTCTATAAGAAATAATCAGAAATAGTGATAAGATATGAAACTATTTCTTATGTTAAGACTCACGCTACGCCAACTCGACATTCTTGAAGCGGTTGCCCGTTGCGGCAGCTTTTCCCGCGCGAGCGCCGAGCTACACCTCACGCAGCCCGCCGTCTCCATGCAAATCAAACAGTTGGAAGAGTCGTTGGGTATGCCCCTGTTCGAGCATATTGGCAAACGCATTCACATCACCGAAGCCGGGCAGGAGACACTACAGGCCAGCCGCGCTATCCGCCGCGAGTTGGTCAATCTGGAAAATGCACTGGCCGATTTTCAGGGTTTGCGCGGCGGCAGTCTGACGGTATCGGTCGCGAGTTCGGCCAGCTACCTGGCGGCACGCCTGATCGCGGCATTTCGCCAAACGCACCCGGATGTGCGCGTCAGCTTCAATGCGGTGAACCGGGAAACGCTATTGCAGCACTTGGCCGACAACAGCGTCGACCTGGTCTTGATGGGGCAGCCGCCCGAAGGCCATGACTTGGAGGCGCAGTCCTTCCTGGACAATCCGCTGGTAGTGATTGCCGCGCCGTCCCATCCGTTGGCAAAGATGCATCGCATTCCTTTGCAACGCTTGGCGGAAGAGCCTTTCGTTGGACGTGAACAAGGCTCGGGAACGCGCAGTGCCGTGGAAAAGTTTTTCGAGGCGAATGGGTTGACGCTCAAGGTGGCGATGGAAATGAACAAGAACGAGGCGATTAAACAGGCGGTGGAAGCCGGGCTTGGCGTGGGCGTGGTGTCGCTACACGGGGAGCTGGCGACACGCCATTTGCGCATCTTGGAAGTGCAGGGTTTTCCGTTGTTGCGCAAGTGGTATCTGGTGCAACGTCAGGGTAAACGCCTGAGTACTGCGGCGCAGGCGTTTGCGCAGTTTGTATTGAGCGAGGCAGCGCGCATCGCGCGTTTGGAGGGAAGCATTTGAGCGCAAGAGGTCGTCTAACTCGCGATGGTCGATCACTATAATTGGGCGCGTTTCAGTATAGAATTTCCCCTGTTCCAACCCTGACGAGAGGACGTCTCCTGATGGAAATCACCTGTTATCGCGACCAGGAATTAGCTTGCGAAACCCGGCAATTACCAGCGGCCACTTACAACTTGGGGCTGAAACTACTGGCGCGCAGCGCAACCGGCAATGTGTTCGTTCCCATTCGTGCCATGCAATATCTCGCGATTCTGGATGCCGAGGAGTGGGTGTTTTTGGATGGCGAACGTAAGTGCTGGATCGACATTGCGTGGCGGCATTTCCGGCCGCAGGCGCGGACATCGCTGGAAGAACCAGTGGAATACGAAGCGGTTTTTTATCAGGCTAATGCGCGGGAACTGATGACACGCTTACTGGTTGAACTACCACGCGCACTTCAGGACTTGGCGAAAAAGGAACGCATTGAAGGCCCCGCACGGGTGCTCAAATTTCCTGCGCCTAAAGCGAGTTAAGCAGACCGCGCTTATTCATCGTCATCCAATTCCGCATCCCAGCCATCGCGCTTGGCGTTGGCAATCGCCGTCGCATAGAGTTGCGTATGGCGCTCACGCAACCCTTCTGGCAAACGGCTTGGAATGTGCGCGTAGGGTTCCCACGCGGCGTAGACCTGTTCGTACAAGCCTTGCATGCGTGCCGCATCCCAACCGACACAAGTTTCTGTTTCGGGGATGATGCCGAACACCCAGGCATCGCGTACCACGCGTCCGAGATGGGTTAAACCGCCTTTTTCATCCTGGTCGATACCGGCATAAACTCTTTGTGTCATGGTGTTCCTATTATGCTGTTAGGCCTGCGTAGAGTAACGGCAGCTTTTCTGGCAGTCGTTGCACATGATCCACGACCATGAAATTTTTCTGACCAAAAATTCGTGCGACATATTGATCGGCGCGTGGATCCAAGCTCATGCAGTAGGTTACCACACCGGCACGGCCAACTTCTTCCACCGCCTTCTTGGTGTCGTAGCGTAGGTATTGCGGATCGCGCACATCCACGTCGGCGGGTTCACCGTCGGTGATCACGATCAGCAGTTTTTTGGCGGAGCGTTGTAGTTGCAGATGATGACCGGCATGACGGATCG
Source organism: Betaproteobacteria bacterium (assembly GCA_024641855.1). Taxonomy (GTDB): domain Bacteria; phylum Pseudomonadota; class Gammaproteobacteria; order Burkholderiales; family Thiobacteraceae; genus RBG-16-58-11. Next base: position 5,464 of record JAHECG010000080.1, read on the forward strand.
CCGCACCCATACGGGTGGAGAGTTGTCCGGTCATACCGGCCAGCTTGGCCTTGGGTGTTTCATCCCAGTTCTGGTCAAAATCTTTAAACCGGTAGTACTCAACGTCGTGCCGTCCATCCGAGCAGAAGCCGTGAATAGCAAACGGATCGCCGACTTTGTTGATCGCATCAGCCAATAGCACACAGGCTTGCTGGGTGAGCTCGCGCACGGAGTATTCCTGATCCTGTACTTTATCGTTAGTCGATTCGGATAAATCCAGCAGCACTAGAATTGAGAAGTCGCGCGTCTTGCGCACGCTGCGCATCATGATGCGTGGATCGGGTTGGTTGCCGAGTCGAATATCGATGAAGCTGGCAATCGCGGCATTGATGTCGATTTCGTCGCCGTCTTCGAGCTTGCGAATGCGTTGCACACCTTGTGGTTGCATCGCGTCGAGCAGGAATTTCATGCGATGAATTTCGCGCTTATATTGCGCGGTGATATCGTCGATGATCTGCAAATCGCCAGACTTCGCGCGCTTTTCTTGCACCGTCGCCCAACTCGGACGCTCCAATTGAATCTGGTAATCCCACTCTGAATAGTGGAAGGGGTCAGACAATGGTTCTTTGCCTTCCATTTCGTTGAAGCTTTTGCCGTTGCTCTCGTCGCCGATATTTTCATAAGGAAAGAGTTCGGTGCTCAGCACCCAGATTTCTTCGGCGTCGTCGCCGGCGGTCTCGACATCGATCTCATTGGCCATCTCCATCACGCTGACGTTCTTGCGGACTTGTTTGATGGTGTCGAAACCGGCGCTAGCCGCTTTGTTGAAATCGAACTCCTCGAATTCCCAGAAATAGCGGTTGTCGTCGCGGTAGGGTGCAGTGAGCAGATCGGTGCGCGCGTTGAACGGGATTTTTTTCTGCGTCAGGCTATGTGCCAATTGCACGCCGATTTCCCAGGAAGTATGGTTGTCGTGCAATTTGTCCGCGTTATTTTCATTGGCTGCGGCAGCAAACAAGGCACGGCCTTCAGCAATCCAAGGATCGTTGTCGCTATAGGTCTCATCCAGCAGGGCGCGGGCGAGTCGGTTCAGATAATCACCCAGACTCTTTTGCATGGACGGGGTGGCGCTATGTAACTTGCACCAGAGTTGTTTCAAGCCGGGAAAACGGCGGATGGTCAGCGCTTCCACGCGCGCATCCTCGATGACGGAGATCACCGCCATTTGCATTGGGTTGAGCGCCTCGGCGGAAATCGGTTGGCGCGTCTCGACCACGTGCGCGGCGCAGTGCGCGGCGGTGGCGCGGTAGAGTTCCAAGCCGGACACCTTGATACCCTCTCCCGCTTGCGGGAGAGGGTGGTGCGCAGCACCGGGAGAGGGAGCAGCAGCCGATGAGGTGGCGGTAGCGCCCTCTCCCCCGTCCCCTCTCCCGCAAGCGGGAGAGGGGAGAATGATGTCGTCCAAGGCATCCGGCAGGTGCAACAGGTAGTCTTCGATATAGGGCCGATAACCTTCGCGCGTTTCAAAATCGCCCGCAGTGGGGCGCATGAAGAAGTCGCGTGCCCACAGTGCGCGCAAATACATGTTGATGCGTCGTTGCACATCCACCATGAGCGTGCCTTTACGCTCTTTTTGCAGCATGGCGAGGGAATCTTTCGATTCCAGGTTGAAGTACTTGATCTGCTCTTCATAATTAGTGCGGTGCGCATGCGCGCCCCACAGCGCCCAACGCCGCAGGCCACCCAGGGTCAACTGTTTGAACAACACTTCCAGATTATCCAGCATGGGGCGCACGCCGCGCGGTGCCTGTGCGATCAGGTTGTTGATGAATTGCAGATAGTTGAGGAAGAGTTGCGCATCGCCCAGGCGATTGGCTGCGGTGGGCGCAGTTGCCAACAGCAACTCGATTACCGAGCCCGAGGTTCTGGAAGCTAAGGACAGCGAGGCGGTAATGAGATCACCAATCACGTCCTCGCCAACTTCCTTGGCCACTTGTGGCGCATTTTCCAGCCAAGCTTCGATCAGCGAATCGCCACGTCCTAAGCCACGGATGGCGGCGGCGCCTTTCAGATAAGTATCCAAGCCGCGCGGTGAAAATACCTTGGTCGCGTCGTGCCAGTGGGCGTGCAGCACTTCCAGGGTGTGTGGTGACAGACCCTCAAGTAGTTCGGTGTAATCGTCGAGATTGATGCTCATGGTTCCGTGAGGCGTGAGGGGTGAGGGGTGAGGCGCGAAAATGCCGCGCGCTTACGCCTTTCGCCTGACGCCTATCTCCTCACTTAAAAGAACGTCGATACTGCTGCATCCAGCGCATCGCGCATGTCTGGGTCGTCAGTGATGGGGCGCACCAGTGCGACGCGGCAAGCTGCGTGGGCATCCACGCCCTTGGCAATTAGGCTGCCTGCGTAGATCAACATACGCGTGGACAAGCCTTCGTCCAAGCCATGGCCCTTGAGGTTGCGCGAACGCTCAGCGATCGAGACCAGCTTGCCAGCGATATCGGCGGCTACACCAGATTCGTGTGCGACGATTTCGGTTTCGATATCGTGCTCGGGGTAGGTGAAGTCCAGACCGCCAAAACGTTGCTTGGTGGATTGCTTCAAATCCTTCATCAGTGATTGATAGCCGGGATTGTAGGAAATCACAATCTGGAAATCAGGATGCGCGTGTACCAATTCGCCTTTTTTCTCCAACGGCAAAACGCGACGGTTGTCGGTCAGCGGGTGGATCACCACGGTGGTGTCTTGACGGGCTTCGACGACTTCGTCCAAGTAGCAGATCGCGCCATGACGCGCGGCGATGGCGAGTGGGCCATCTTGCCATTCGGTACCGGAGGCGGACAACAAGAAACGTCCCACCAAATCGGATGCGGTCATGTCTTCATTACAGGCCACAGTGATCAACGGCTTCTTGAGTTTCCATGCCATGTATTCCACAAAGCGCGTTTTACCACAGCCGGTCGGGCCTTTTAGCATCATGGGCATGCGCACCGAGAAGGCGGCTTCATACAATTCCACTTCATCCGCAACGGCGCGATAGTAGGGCTCTTTGTCGATCATGTACTGCTTGATGATGTCGGTCATGCTTGGACTCCTTGAGTTCGCTTATTCATCCACGAAGAATACGGAATATCGGGGACGTGCTCTTCGTGGGTAAACAAAAAGCCCCCGCCGCCTCGCGGCAACGGGGGCTGATTTACGGTATTACCCGTGCCGCGTTATTAAATAGTCTTGCCGCGGAAAATCACCATGGCCGCGCCTTGGGACTGGTTAAAGTTGTTATAACCGACCAGACGGACGTGGTTGTTGGGATTCGCTTTGTGGCAGGCTTCGGCTTCGGCCAAGATACGGTCGACGTCGGTTTCACCAAACATCGGCAGTTTCCACATATACCAGTAAGAATCCATCAGATACTCAGGCTCAGTGTGCTCGATGGCTGGGTTCCAGCCCTTTTTGACTAAATATTCTACTTGCTTGCGAATGTTGGCGACATCCATCGCGGGCAGGTAGGAGAAGGTCTCGAACTTGCGGCTGGCTGGATCGCTCACGCGGGATTTGTAATCCATTACTTCAGACATTTAATTTCCTTTCAGTTATAAGTCGTCGGGCGGGTTGGCCATCGGCCGTCACCCGCCATCGCTTGTTTACTTGTGAGCAACGTCCAGCTTGTCCACGGTGTCGAATTCGAATTTGATTTCTTTCCATGTTTCCATGGCGATCTTCAATTCCGGGCTGTGTGCTGCGGCTGCGGTCAGAATTTCCTTGCTCTCTTTTTCGAGTGCACGGCCTTGGTTGCGCGCTTCGACGCAAGCTTCCAACGCGACGCGGTTAGCAGCGGCGCCAGCAGCGTTGCCCCATGGGTGGCCTAACGTACCGCCACCGAATTGCAACACGGAGTCATCACCGAAGATGTTGACCAGTGCTGGCATGTGCCATACGTGAATACCACCGGAAGCAACCGGGATCACGCCAGGCATGGAGCCCCAGTCTTGATCGAAGAACAAGCCGCGGCTACGGTCTTCTTTAATGAATTCGTCACGCATGGTGTCGATCCAGCCCAACGTGGCTTCACGATCGCCTTCCAGTTTACCCACCACAGTACCGGAGTGCAGGTGATCACCACCGGACAAACGCAGTACTTTGGTCAGCACGCGGAAGTGAATACCGTGGTGCGGGTTACGATCCAGCACGGCGTGCATGGCGCGGTGAATGTGCAACAACATACCGTTGTCGCGGCACCAGTTGGCCAGGCCCGTATTGGCAGTTAAACCGCCGGTCAGGTAGTCGTGCATGATGATCGGTGCGCCGATTTCTTTGGCGAACTCAGCACGCTTGTACATTTCTTCTGGGGTCGGTGCGGTTACGTTCAGGTAGTGACCTTTACGCTCGCCGGTTTCACGTTCTGCTTTCAGGGTTGCTTCGTGCACGAAAGCAAAACGGTCACGCCAACGCATGAATGGCTGGCTGTTGACGTTCTCGTCGTCCTTGGTGAAGTCCAAACCGCCGCGCAGGCACTCATACACAGCGCGACCGTAGTTCTTAGCAGACAGACCAAGCTTAGGCTTGATGGTGCAACCCAGCAGTGGACGGCCATATTTGTTCATGCGGTCACGTTCAACTTGAATACCGGCTGGTGGGCCGCCGCAAGTTTTAACGTAAGCGATTGGGAAACGGATGTCTTCCAGGCGCAGTGCGCGCAGGGCTTTAAAGCCGAACACGTTACCAACCAAGGAGGTCAGCACGTTAACCACAGAACCTTCTTCGAACAAGTCGATTGGGTAAGCCACGAAAGCGTAGAAGCAGGTGTCGTCACCTGGTACGTCTTCGATGCGATAAGCGCGGCCTTTGTAGTAGTCCAGATCCGTCAGCAGATCGGTCCACACGGTGGTCCAGGTGCCGGTTGAAGATTCAGCAGCCACAGCGGCCGCGACTTCTTCACGAGGCACACCCGCTTGCGGGGTGATTTTAAAACATGCCAGGATATCGGTATCCAGGGGGGTGTAATCCGGCGTCCAGTAAGTCTGGCGGTACTCTTTCACACCGGCGTTATAAGTTTTAACGGCCATTGCAAGCTCCTTTGGTTAATTAGGAAATTCGGTTCGCTGCACCCCGGGTAAATTCAAGGCTGCTTCGAATGAGGGGTGACTATAGACAGGGTTTTCTATAAGCAACAGTGAAATATTTTGATAATTACTATAAGATATAGCTGATGATAAGTTAGTAGGGTTTTATTCATGTTGCATCTTACTTTTCGCCAGCTCTCCGTATTCGAGGCGGTTGCGCGTCACCTTTCCTATTCCCGTGCGGCGCTGGAGATGCATCTGACGCAGCCTGCGGTATCCATGCAGATTAAACAGCTCGAAGAAAACGTCGGTATGCCGCTTTTCGAACAGCTCGGCAAGAAGGTTTATCTCACCGAAGCCGGGCGCGAACTCTCTCACTATAGTCGCGTTATTGCGCAGCAGTTGTCTGAAGCCGAAACGGTTATGAACGACTTAAAAGGCTTGCAACGCGGCCGCCTAAAAATATCGGTGGCGAGCACGGCTAATTATTTCGCGCCACAATTGCTTGCCAATTTTAGTCAGCGTTTTCCGACCGTAACCGTGAGCTTGGATGTAACCAATCGCCAGGCATTGCTGGCGCAATTGGCAAATAATGAAATGGATATGGCGATCATGGGCCAACCGCCAGAGGGCTTGGATCTGGTGGCCGAAAGCTTCATGGAAAATCCGTTGGTAGTGATCGCGCCGGTCAATCATCCACTCGCCACCGCCGCTAAAAAAATTCCGCTGGCGCGCTTACAAAGCGAAACCTTCCTTGTGCGCGAACAAGGTTCCGGCACGCGCATTGCGATGGAACGCTTCTTTGATCAGCACGGCATCAAGTTTCACACCGGGATGGAAATGAGCAGCAACGAAGCGATTAAACAAGCCGTGCAAGCGGGACTGGGCCTGGGGATTTTGTCGCTGCATACGATTGAGCTGGAACTCGAAACAAAACGGCTCAAGGTGCTGGACGTAAAAGGCTTCCCAATCATGCGTCATTGGTATGTGGTGCACCGCAAAGACAAACGGCTATCGACGGTGGCGCAAGCGTTTAAGACATTCTTGCTGAATGAGGCTAAGCAGATATTGGGGCATTAGCTGGCAGGCGGGGAACGCCGTCTGCTCGTGCCGCTACTGGGTGCCTGTTACCCAGCCTTTGCGCGGGAAACCATTGCCTTAACGGCTAACGTCATGTTTACGGGTACCAGCTTGGTATCTTGATGCGCATTTTGAAATACACGAAAAACTTCATCGGAAAATGCTTGTCCGATTTCTGCCACATCCGTAAAGTCTAAAATAACAGTCTTGAATTTTTCGAAACGGAAAATCAGTCTTTTCGCCTGAGACCTGGATACCAGTTTCTCGCCTTCATATTGCGCTAATTTTACGGGGACAATTGTTTTGGCGAATGTGTATTCATCCGGCGCTGCAAATTTGTCGAAAATTTCCTTGGTGGTGCGAGGGCTATCGTTCATCAGTTGCATGACAACCAATGTGCCTGGCGCATTCTTGGGGCGCTCGATGAGCAAATCGTCCAAACCATCATCATGCATAAAATGAAGGCTTCCAGAACGAATGTCGAAGTGGTCGAACACCTTGCTGGTGAAAAAAATGCCTTCTCCAGAGTGGTTTGCTGGATCGGTGGTAAATTTGCCTTTGGCAAGCTCGATAATGGCCTCGCGCGGATCGTATAAATTCAGCGCCCTTTGAATCTTCAAGAAAATGCCCTCTCCATCATCAGAAATCCATACCTGGGTGAAGAGGGCGTTGCGCACGCACCATACAGAAATTTTATTAGCGCCGGAGTGATCAATGGCATTGTTCAGCATTTCGGTGAAGCCATAGCGCCAATTGTCACGCACATTTTCCGGGCAATCCGCCACGATCGGCGCAAGCAATGCTTGCCAGACTCGGTCTTCAGATAGTCCTTGGCGATCAAATTCTTGGTGTACACGGTTTGTCTCTGTGAGTGTGTACGTGACTCCGCGCCCGACACCGCTCTTGATGAGAAAACCTTTCTCAACGGCAGCTCTTAATCGTGCGCTGGAGGCTTGACGGGAAACACCGGTCACCTCAGCAAGTCTGGCGGCAACGTTTCTTCCATTGCTGGAGACAAGTTTTAATATGTTGAGCGTGGCAGCATCAATTGTCATGGATGGTATTAAACGTAAAGTGAAATTGATGCAATTGTAAAGATATTACTAGTTAAACGTAAAGATATGATGCGATAAATGTAAAGAATGGAATGGAGAATAGCAAGAATCCCTATTAAAAACAAAAGCTAATAACTGTGCGTTTTATGGTGGTTACAGATTTCAGAGATATAAATAGAAAGTTCGTATTTTTGAAGGGTGCGGTGCGCAACAGGACTATAGCCAATTGAAGTCATTGATATTTTTGTTGTTAAGCGATTTTTTCTTGCAATCGCTCGAACGCATCGGTTTGTTCCCACGAAAACTCACTGCGCCCAAAATGCCCATAGGCTGCCGTTTGGCGATAGATCGGCCGGCGCAATTGCAGGGCCTCGATGATGCCGCGTGGGGTGAGGTCAAATGCGGCGCGCACGGCTGCTTCCAGTCGCTCATCCGCTACGCTGCCGGTGCCATGGGTATCGACCAATACCGAGACGGGTTCGGCCACGCCAATCGCGTAGGCGATTTGTACCGTGGCACGGCGCGCGAGTTTGGCGGCCACGATATTCTTGGCGATATAGCGTGCCATATAGGCAGCCGAACGATCGACTTTAGTTGGGTCTTTACCGGAGAATGCGCCGCCACCATGCGGGCAGGCACCGCCATAAGTATCGACAATAATTTTGCGGCCAGTAAGGCCGGTGTCGCCGTTGGGGCCGCCGATCTCGAACGGACCAGCCGGGTTAACCCAAAGGCGGAAATTATTTGTGCGCAAATCTTTCGGTGCCAGCGGGTCGATGATCTCACGCGTGATTTCTTCCGTGACCCACGTCGGGTCGAGGTCGCGTGCGATCTGGGTGGAGATCACGACGTTATCGATGCCGACCAC
>JAHECG010000081.1 GCA_024641855.1 Betaproteobacteria bacterium
GAAGGCCCCAGCAAATCCCAGATCAAGCGGGAAATGACGGCGCTGCAAAAATTAGGCGCAGAGATCGTCACGCTAAAAAAATCCCAGATCGACCAATTGAACCTCCCGGAATCCTTATTCGATGCCGTCATGGAAGCCAAGCGCTTGAAGTCGCATGAAGCGATACGGCGGCAAATGCAGTTCATCGGCAAAATCATGCGCGGTGTCGACCCAGAGCATATCCAACAACAGTTAGATGCCTGGAATGGCGTGAACGATCAAGAAACTGCGCGCTTGCACCAGGTTGAAAACTGGCGCAAAAAACTGCTGGCTGAAGATTCGACGCTCAGCGAATTTCTTACTGAACATCCCGGTTGCGATGCGCAGCAACTGCGCACGCTGATCCGCAATACCCGCAAAGAACAGGCGGCCAATCGCGCACCGGCTCATTACCGCGCTTTGTTTCGTTGGCTGCGAGAGACCCTGCAAGAAACACCTGCGAACGACGCGTCGGATCTGTAGTTAGAGAATATGCCTGATACAGCATCAACTGAATCAGCATTCACAAATTTAGCGACTATTTGCTGATGGCAGATACTCAAGGGGCCGTTTAAAGGTACAGACATATGAGTCAGGATTTAATTGTAGGTTTAGTGAGCGTTAGCGATCGCGCAAGTCATGGAATCTATGAAGATAAAGGCATTCCCGCATTAACCGATTGGTTCAACACGGCAATGCGTTCTGCATGGCGCGCTGAAACTCGCCTCATCCCCGACGAGCAAGCATTGATCGAGCAAACCCTGATCAATCTGGTGGATACCGTCGGCTGCCATTTAATTCTGACCACCGGCGGCACCGGGCCAGCGCCTCGCGATGTAACGCCAGATGCGACCTTGGCTATCGCTGATCGCGTGCTAGACGGCTTCGGTGAACAAATGCGCGCAGTTAGCTTGAAGTATGTGCCAACCGCCATCCTGTCGCGTCAAGTTGGCGTGACGCGTGGCAGCTGCTTGATTTTGAATTTACCCGGGCAACCCAAAGCGATTAAAGAAACCTTGGATGGGGTGTTTGCCGCCATCCCCTATTGCCTTGATTTAATTGGCGGACCGTACATTGAAGCGAATCCTGAAGTAGTGCAGGTATTTCGACCAAAGTCAGCCAAAAAGCCTGCATAAAATTGTCTGGAATGATCATTAAATGACTTTTATTGTCATTCTATTGACAATTCCGTAAGTATAATGGGGGTATAGTGGCAGCAAATAACCCCCTCTAAAAATTAATAATTTTCTGTAATAACAAGCACTAAGATTCATGAGCAAATGAAAATGGTTGGTTTTGGCATAATCATTGCACTTAAAATCGAGTGTCCCCATTTATGACGAAGGATGTCGAAATGTTAGGAGTTCACCCCAAAGCCGCGGCACCCAAGCGGAAGCCGGATGTCGGCGCCAACACGATTATTTCCATTGATGGCCAATCAGTGCTGCAGCCGATGTGCGCAAACCCGCTGGGGGATGCGTTAAACAGTGTGCAGATGGCACAGCAAAAATTTAAAATCCGTTTAACCCGCGATACGGAACATGCCCATTCCGCTAATCTACTCATCCGCAAAATGTATTCTTGGCGTGGTTATGAAACACATTCCAGTACGGTCAAGCACGCACCCAACAATATTTGTCTATCGGTGTTTTCTGCGGAACAGGCCATCGGCACCTTGACCTTAGGGATCGACTCGGCCGAAGGCTTAGCGGCTTCCACCTTGTATCCTTGCGAAATCGAACAATTGCGTACCCAGGGTCGCGTGTTATGCGAAATCACTAAACTGGCTGTTGACCCCAGTATCAGCTCGCGCAATGTACTCGCCTCGCTATTTCATATCGCCTATATTCATGCACGACAGCTGAACAACTGCACCGATATCTTGATTGAAGTAAATCCACGCCATGTACCTTTTTACCAGCGCATGCTGGGTTTTCGACAAGTGGGCGACGAACGTCAATGCCCCCGCGTAAAGGCCCCGGCTGTCCTGCTGCGTTTGGAAACCGATTACGTTGAAATTCAATTACGCAAATTCGGCGGCCTCATGGATCAAGCGAAAGAGGAAACGTCCCTCTATCCTTACTCTTTCAGCCCGAACGATGAAGCTGGGATTATTCAGCGCCTACTCCGAGATCGGCAATAAGTTCAAAGCGCTTCGATCCAGTATCTGATCGCCGTCGATCCATGCCGATGCAATACAACAGCGCTGTTTGATCAGGACTGCATTTAATACCGCACTCTTGCCCTCCCCCCCATCCTGCATTAGTATTCCCCTGCATTACAATAATTTCACAACTTTCCCCACAATTATTCCTTTGGCATCATGTTTGATTTTAGCGGGCTCATCAACGCAATCTTGCGTAAAAAGACCGACGATCCAGTTGGCGACTTAAAATCCGCGACCATTTGGGTTCAAGAGTTGCCATTGGCAGATGTGCACAGCGCGCACATTGAAATCGTACGCGCGCTATCTTCGATCAATGAAAACAAAAAAATGCCGCTCAAGGAGCGGATTCGGGTCTGCATGTACCTGAATGAAAAAGCGCAAAGCCTACAAAATAATTTATGCCGTGATTATCTAGCCTCCAGCAACGATAATCATGCCGTTGAACGTTCTTACTTACCGACCATTCTCGCCTTCTGGGATGAAATGGCGGTAGCCTATCAAATTTGTATTCGCAATTTCGCACAAAGTCCAAACACGAAGCTTTGGCCCACGCTCCATATTATTACTGCGCGTGCGCTGCACTTCTATGCCATGCAAGCCAAGTGGGCGCATCTGCGTTACTTACCCGTTGAGGGCGCGGTGTGGCGTAACTTGCACCGACTCTATTTATTTTCTGAGCGCGAAAATTTCGACAAAACGATCATCAAGCTATTTCCAGACAGCCGCGAGGAAACTAGCTGTCTGTCCGAATACCTGCAACCCATGATGCTGTATTTAGCTAACCCGGAGAGTTTGCAGCCGCAGCAGATTCATCAACTGGACCAATGGCTGGACACCTGGGCTAAAAGCCTCACCTTAGAAAATGAGTTTCGTCCACACCGACAACTTTACGCCGTGAATTTGGGTGACACGAAACCGGCTCGCGGTCTGCGCCGCAATATGTTGGGTGAAAAATACCGTTACTGGGGCGTGGGCTTGCTGGTGGTGACCATTGAAAAAACAGTTGAACAACTCAAAGCGGGAGAACTTCCCGCACGGCTCGGACTCGGCGAAGATTGCCGCTTGCCGCACTGCTTGGAGCTAATTGAAAGCGTAGAACGTCGCTGGTCGAAAAAAGACGTCAAGCGCAAACATGAACGTACGCCGAACGTTAAAGTCGTACATGTTGTACAAGGCCTATCCGACATTATCGGACAGTTGAAACCCGGGGCGAAAATAAAGCGGAAGCCTAAAGGGGAAATGATTGGCTACCAAGTCATGGGTTACACCGTGGGCGGCACGCCAATTGATATGAACGAAGAAAAAGACGAAAAACTGTTTGAGCCTGTCTTGGAACAGTGGATCATGGAGAACGAAAGCGTCTCCGGTTATGGCGTTACCTTCAATCCTTCCGGCTACGGTGGTTTACGGATTGGCACTTTGATCGGACTGAAACCCGAAAAAGCACCGCATTTCTTAATCGGTGTCGTCCGACGCATGAATAAAAATCCAACCAGCAAAACTTATGTCGGCATTGAGACGCTATGCCAAAGCCCCATCCCGGTTCAGCTACACCCCCTACCCGGAAGCGATGCGCCGCTAAACGACGCGATTGATGCAATCTACCTATTGGAAATGCCACAAGCACAAATTGCGCGCAGCTTACTACTCCCCTGCGGCAACATACATTTAGGACACTTGTTGCAACTCAAAGCGCAAGGCAAAACGTATACCGTTCGACTGCAAAAAATCATTGAGGAAACCGATGATTATTGTCGGATTGCATTTGACGTGCTCGCCCGCCACCACTAGCCCTACACAACCGCGAGTTTCGGCGATCGCCTAAACGATGTCACGCACTATGCCCCTCAGCTACCAACCTCCTCTCGAAGTCGTCACACAAGAACCTGCGCAAGGCAGCGTGATTTGGTTGCATGGGTTAGGGGCGAATGGATTCGATTTTTTACCGATTGTCGATGAACTCAACAAAATTCCATTGCCTGCAACGCGTTTCATTTTCCCCCATGCGCCCGAGCAAGCGGTCACACTCAATGGTGGCTATATCATGCCCTCCTGGTATGACATTATGGGTTTACACGAGCAAGCACCGGAAGATGAAACCGGACTGCGCGAATCGATGCAGTATGTCGCGCATCTGATCGCGCATGAGATCGAACGCGGCATCGCACCGCAACACATCGTACTGGCCGGCTTTTCTCAGGGGGGAAACGTGGCGCTGAATTGTGCGTTGCGCTATCCCGAACCATTGGCCGGTGCACTCATCCTCTCTTCCTACCTGGGATTAAAAAATCTATTTCCCAAGGAAGCCAGTACCGCAAACCGAGATTTGAAAATTTTCATGGCTCATGGCACACAAGACGATATCGTGCCATACGCTTTTGCCAGTGGTTCGCGCGACACTCTTCTGCAGGCAGGCTATGCGATTGACTGGCATCAATATCCGATGGGGCATACCGTGAGTACGGCAGAAATCACCGCTATCGGCGAATGGCTCAGTACCGTTTTAGCGCATTAATGATCCGCGTTTGTCGCGTGCTTGGAGACAACTTCAAACGAAGCACGCAACCAATCATCGCCGCGTTCAAGTGCGTGCTTCAACCGAATATGATACGTGATACCTCGCACGCCAAACCACAACTCGCGACCACTGGAGAACTCAGCGCTTTGCAAAATCAAGGCATCGCTTTGCGCCGTTTGTCCCGCCCCGCTCAGAAATAACGCCGGAAAAGGCAACTTGATATCCAGCGTATCGAGGCCATCCACGGACAGTGGACGATCTTCCGATTTTTCCGCACGCAACATCAAGGCGACAGGGCGCTCAACAAGGACTTCAATACCGATATATTGTTGCGTAGGTTGCGTACGACGCATGCGCCGTATAACGCCGATGTTCCAATGCCCTTTTCTCTCTGGCTTGATGCCCACCAGCTTGCCCAGGCGCACCCAATCATCCGCCTGATCCGTGATCTGCGCACCATAACCACGCTCGCTTTCATTTTCCATCACCCAACGCTCGTGGCTAATCAGATGCTCGATCTTTTCGTCTTTTTCCTTTTCCTGACCAACTTTTACTTGTGTGCGTTTGGTTACAAAGCCATACAAATGCACATCGACCATTTCATCATAGCTGATCCCATCTGTGTTTTCCGCCACCTTGGATTGCAACGAACGCATATTATCGGCGCGCACGTTCAAACAAATATCATTCAAACCTCGCACTACGTCAATCGACCGCATACTGCCCTTACGCTCAAAAACTCGCCGTGTCCGCTTGAGGCCGGTGGGAGACCAAAAGTAAGCAATCCGTTCCAGCAATTCCAAACAAGCTGGTAATTTACAATCTTCAGTCAATCCCAACTTGGCCGGCAAAACCCCTGCGGATATTTGACTGCGCAAGGCATCTAGTTTTTCTTTGAGTCCATAGGTATCCCAATAACGCAGCGCTTCGCTTGGTTCAATCCGTCGCACGCGACGCGCACCACGGTTTTCTTCCAAGTTAACATAAAAGATATGGCGTTCTTTTTTATAGTCTTGTTCTAAGCGTATGCCCCGCACCAACATCGGCATCCAGCGTTCGATCAAGTGAATTTGACGTGGTGTCAGGCTGCCGGTATTCAATGTTTCCAGCATGAGCGATTCCATATAAAGCTGAACAACACTGGTCTCCGCTTGGTCTTCGTCATACAACTTCAGCGACCGAGTTTCAAATTCTTCGTACTCCGCGAAGTGATACAAATTGTGCATGCGCTTCCATAACTTGGGGTTGGCCTGCGTGTAGCGGTAGTAACTCCATTTAGCATCCAAACCAAAATATCCCAGTGTGCGCGCCGTCAATCGTGGAATCGCCGCAGCAATCTTGCTGCTATTAGGATTGCCGATATATTCCATAATATGCGAATGATAGGCGCGCAAAATTTCCTGATAATAGCCATTCACGGTGTTCCACAAACGGCTTTCGACAACGCGCGACATACGTGGATTTTGCAAATATTGGTTACGCAGCCCATCAAGCAAGGCTTGCGAAGCTTCGTCGATTGCGTTCAAGACCGCTAAGCGCTCCTTCGTCACCACTTGGCGCTGATCGCTGTATTCCTTGATTTGAATGGTCAGTGCTTCGATAGCCTTGACACTATCGCCCATCGGCAAAGCGCTCATCCAACGCGTAATTGCGTCCAGATTCGTTAATGGGTGTTGCGATCTATTGCCAAGGGCGGTTAGAAATTTAAGCATTTTCGTTTGTATTTTTTATGGTCGTTGCTGCTAATCAGCAGAATCCATGCCAATACGGCAACTCGCTTTGCTAAGCTAGAAACGAACAAATGCGCCGCGCCAAGCACAACCTTTGGCGACTTTTTGACAAAATATGTTGAAATTCAAGAAATATGGCTGTAGCTGGATACAGCCAAATGTTCGCGTCTTATTTATGCGTGTTTGGTGTGTCTTTGCCTAAGACCTCAAACGAAGCTCGCAACCAGTCGTCCCCTTGTTCGAGCACGTGTTTCAGCCGGATATGATACGTCGTGCCACGGATACTAAACCAAAGTTCGCGTCCGCTCGCAAATTCCGCACTATGCAAAATAACAGCGTCCGTTTTTGCAAACTGTCCCCCTCCTTTCAGGAACAGTGCGGGAAATGGTATTTTGACATCTTGGGTATCAATACCATCCACAGAGAGCGGTCTTTCCTCCGATTTTTCCGCACGCAATAGCAACGCCACCGGATGTTCAACAATCACTTCAATCCCGATGTAGAGTTGCGTTGGTTCCGTATGCAGCATGCGCCGAACCACGCCAATGTTCCAATAGTCCTTTTGCGCTGGCTTTAAACCCACCAATTTTCCTAGACGAATCCAGTCATCCGCCTGATCCGTAATGTGTGCGCCATAACCACCTTGACTCTCATTTTCCATCACCCAATGTTCATGGGTAATCGCTTGCTCAATCTTTTCGTCTTTGCTCTGTCCGATTTTGTCATGGGTGCGTTGCGTGATAAAGCCATACAAATGCACATCGACCATCGCATCATAACTGAGCCCGTCAGCCGTTTTAGCCTTTTTGGCTTGCTGCGCGCGCACATTGTCTGCACGCACATTCCAACAAATATCACTCAAGCCACGCACCACTTCGATCGGTTTAACGCAATGCTTTCGCTCGAAAGCGCGCTGCGTCTGCGGTAAACCGATGGGCGCCCAAAGGTAGGCAATCCGCTCCAACAATTCTAGACAGGAAGGCAATCGACAATCTTCCGTCAAACCCAACTTAGCCGGTATGGCACCCGCCGTCAGTTGGCTACGCAAGTCATCCAATTTTTCCTGGACTTCAAACGTCCCCCAAAAGCGCAACGCAGCACTTGGCTGAATCTGCTTGATGCGGCGTGCGCCACGATTTTCTTCCAGATTCACATAAAATGCATGACGCTCAGAATGATGCGTCGACGCCAAGTGAGTACGGTTTAATAACATCGGCAACCAGCGCTCAATCAAGTTGAGCTGGCGCGGTGTCAAGCTACCGGTATTGAGCGTCTCCAGCATCAGCGATTGCAAGTACAACTGTTCGATACTGGTTTCGTTTACATCCTCGTCATACAACTTCATCGAGCTTGTTTCGAATTTTTCATGCACTGAGAAGCCATATAGATTGTGCATACGCTTCCACAACTTGGGATCGGGCTGTGCGTAACGGTAATAACTCCATTTGGCATCGCGCCCAAAATACCAGAGTGTGCGTGCCGTCAGCAGGGGAATAGCGGCGCTGATTTTACTGTTTTTAGGATCGGCGATATATTCCATGAGAAGTGAATGATAGGCGCGAAGAATTTCATACAAATAACTATTCACGGTATTCCACAATCGGGACTCGATCAATTTCGACATCCGTGGATTTTGCAGATATTGCTTACAGAGAACACTGAGTACAGTCTGCGCCCCTTGGTCGAGCGCTTTCAACACTGCTAAGCGCTCATGTGTCACGGTTTGCTGCTGGTCGATGTATTCTTTGATTTGCTGAGTGAGCGCTTCGATCACCTTCACGCTATCGCCCACGGGTAAATCGTCCATCCAACGCGTCACCGCCTCCACATTCGTCAAGGGATGGGGTGGCTTGCCGCCAATTGTGGCTAAAAATTTAAACATACTTGTCGATGTAACTACTCAAGGTTGAACAAGGGCAACATACCCGAAATGCGGCAGGTTCATCCTTACCTATCGGCGGATTTATCAGAAACATTAGCGTTTCCTCATGCAACCAAACACCATAACCGTAATCCCTATAAGGGTAAAATAACGCAGCAACGCCTATTTGATAGTGCCACTCCAACGCGTCAACCGAGCCACGGTAAGCATGCCCATCAGAACCAAAATCACGATACCGAAACCTTGCGCCAGCGCGATCACATGGAACTCTGCTTTGCGTGCCGCGGTAAAAGCCCCGACCAAGGTGAGCATGGCGATGCCTTCGCTAAAGTTTTGCACCGCGATGGCATGGCCGGACCCGACTGTTTCATGTCCGCGTTCTTGCAGCAAGGCATTCAAGGGTACGACATAAAATCCGCCACAAGCACCGATAACCACCAACAACGCAATGGCGAGATATAAATTCGACGCGCCGGCGAATACCCACACGCCCAGTCCAAGCAACAAGCCGGCGATCAAGGCGCGATTCACCGATTGCAAATTGACCCAGCGCGCCGCTAAGGCAGCACCCAATGCAATCCCAATCGCAACCACACCATTTAAATTGGCGGCAGTGTGATTATTATCGATGGCCAAAGCTACCGGCACCCACGCCACCAACATGAAGCGCAAGGTGCTACCGCTCCCCCAAAACAGACTGGTGCCAAGCACCGCAAAGCGCGCATCCGGATTGCGAAATAGCTGGATCAACGCCCGCCAAAAATCTCTGACAATTGCGAACACATTAAATTTTTCCAAGGGATGTGCTGCAGGAATTTTCGGTATGCGTAGATTCGCCAATGCAGCGACTGCATACAAAGCTGCCACTGTCCCCAACGCCCAATGCACGGAGATATCACTCAGCCAGCCGCCTAACAGCGCACCGAGCAGAATCGCCACGATCGTCGAGCCCTCCATCAGACCATTCGCCTGCACGAGTTTTTCAGGGGCCACGAGTTCGCTCAAAATACCGTATTTGGCTGGCGAATAGGCTGCGGCACCGAGGCCGACAATGCCATAGGCCAACAACGGATGTAGACCGAGAAACATGGCGCCAGCGCCGAGGAACTTGATCGCATTCGCCACCAACATCACGCGTCCTTTGGCATAGGCATCTGCCAATGGGCCCACGAAGGGTGCCAACAAAATAAACGCGCCGGCAAAAAACTCTTGCAACATCGATTCAAAATAATCTGGAAAACCATTAGATTTGATCAACCCAATCGCAGCGAACAGCAAAGCGTTATCGGCGGCAGCGGATAAAAATTGTGCGCTCAGCACGGCCAGCATAGCGGTAGAAAATAACTCGGATTTATGTTTGTCGAGAATGGGCATGGGATGTTCGCTCAAAGAAGTGACGGGTTTCAAAAATTCGTGCTGGCAAACGTTTACCATTCAAGGCCAAAGAGCGTTTCAGCACAAAATCAAACAATAGCGGATTATGCTTTTGAATAGCATCCAGTACCGGTACCGCATCGGGTGCGAGCAAGCCCAAATCAACAAAACTGCTTGCGGAATAGATCGGTAAAATACCGGGCAAGGGATAGTCGGTGCCGTTTAACAGTCGCGCATGCCATTCCGGACGCGCGAGAACTTGCTTTAAAAAAAATGCACGATCGAATTGTGTCATGGCTGAAATATCGCCGAACAACCGCCCTTCATACCGTGGCTCATTCATCAAGCGCGCAAACAAATCGAAACTGGATACCGTTGCGGCATGAGGTCCTTGATCTAAATCCTTATCCTCGCCCAAGGAAGCGCAATGGGCCACGATCACACGCACTCCCAGATCCAAGGCACGCCGCAATTTCAGCGGATTGCCGTTATCCTGCGCCACATTACCGGAGACGGCTCGCTCTTTTCCGGCATGCGTCAACAGCGGTAGATCATGCCGCGCCATGGCACGATAAAAGACATCACAACGCTCTGATGCCGGATCGATATTCATCGCATTCGGCAGCCATTTCACCGCACGCGCACCACCGCGTACTGCTTGCTCCAACGCTGCGGCAGCATCTGCACGATAGGGATGAATCGAGGCTATCCATTCAAAATGGTTTTCATGCTGCTGCGCCATCGCCTGTGCATACGCATTCGATGTGTAAAAACTGCTGTTCTCCCGGTCTGCCATACCATCTTCCCGATGGTTTAGATCAAAAGCCAGAAGCATTAATTTAGCGCCCGGTTGCAACCCATCC
This sequence comes from Betaproteobacteria bacterium, assembly GCA_024641855.1. Lineage (GTDB taxonomy): Bacteria > Pseudomonadota > Gammaproteobacteria > Burkholderiales > Thiobacteraceae > RBG-16-58-11. Next base: position 10,553 of record JAHECG010000081.1, read on the forward strand.
ACTAAATTATGCAGGCGTTCGATATAACTTTGATCCACCCGGCCCGGTGCCGCATGCACGCAACCGGCATTGAGATAAAATAATTTCTGCGCATATTGCAGTGGGTGCCACCAAGAATCAAGTTGAGGATTAGACCAGACATCATTCCCGGAATCGCCGATGCCGATCAGATGCACGTGGCAATCCCAGACTTGATTTACCGCTATGCCGTCCCAAGCAGCGCGCACCAGTGCGCTCTCTGCTAAATCCTTAGGCAGTTTAGTTAAACAAGGGTTAAACAATCCTTGGCGAGGCCAATAAGACCCAGCGATACTCGCTAGACCAACGCTTGCCGCCAACCCTAAAAATTGACGCCGTCTCACGCAGATTCAGCCATTTTCTTCAGCGTCACATAGTCTGTTTTTCCAGTGCCGAGCAAGGGTATGACCTCTAACACCAAGATCTTTTTCGGCACTGCAATTTCCGGATTGCCATTCGCGCGCGCCACTTCCAAAATGCGCTCGCGGTTCAACGTACTATCTGTGGTATACAGCACCAAGGCCTCACCGCGTTGAGCGTCAACTTGACTGACGGCTGCATGCAAATGCGCTGGTGACGCCTGCGTTGCAATTTTTTCAACCATTTCCAAGGACACCATTTCACCGGCGATTTTGGCGAAGCGTTTGACGCGCCCTTTGATGATGATGAAACCTGCCGCATCGACGTCCACTACATCGCCAGTGTTGTACCAGCCCGCACCGACATCCGATTTTGGTGGCACCAGTTCGCCAGGATGATCAAATAAATAATAACCCGACATCAGGTTCGGGCCATGCACATGCAAAATTCCACCGCCTTCGATCCCCGGCACCGGTTCGATTTTATAGGCCATGCCTGGCAACAACTGGCCTACACTTCCTGGCAAATAAGCCATCGGGGTATTGACGGCGAGTACCGGCGCACATTCCGTTGCACCATAACCTTCCAAGATACGAATACCGAATTTCTCGAACCAGGTTTTTCGCACTTCTTCGTTTAATTTTTCTGCACCTGCCACTACGTAACGCATGCGGTAAAAATCATAGGGATTGGCGTACTTGGCATAGTGCCCAAGAAAAGTACTGGTACCGAATAGCACGGTGCAATTGCGATCGTAAATGACTTCGGGAATGACTTTGTAGTGCAACGGGGAGGGATAAAGGAAAAGTTTCGTGCCGGTGACCATTGGTAATATCGCGCCAGCCGTTAAGCCGAAGGCGTGAAAAATCGGCAACACACACATAAATTTATCATCCGGCGAAAAATCGATCACCGCACATATTTGCGCTACATTGGCGAGCAAAGCGCGATGCGATAACACAACCCCTTTTGGCTTGCCTTCCGAGCCGGAAGTAAACAGCACGACCGCTGAAGATTCGGGATCTATTTTGCGTGTCGCCCAGCGCGGAAACCATTGCGCAAACGCCACTAGCCACAGCTTATCGAGCCAGCTAAACGTCGGCTGCAAATCTTCCAAATACACCCAACGAATGCCCGGCATTGCGGATACGATTTCGGTTAATTTGGCATTCTCCAAAAACTTGTGCGAAGTCATGACAACTTGCACTTGTGCCGTGGTACAAGCATCCAGCATTCCTTGTGCACCCGCGCTGTAATTCAGCATTGCCGGAACACGTTTGAAAGCTGACATACCAAAAATCAAACACGCGGTGGTTCCCAAGTTTGGCAACAGCACACCAATGCGCGCATCTTCTGGTGCAAGCCTTGCGCTCATTCGGCCAAGCGCCAATGCGGTGCGTAAAATTTCAGCGTAGGACAGTTCGATTTGCCGCATGTCTTCCATGACCCGTGTGGCACGACCATGCAAACGAATTGCATCCACTAATGCGTCAAATAAGGTGCGCTGCGGGGTAGCGGCAAACAGCATTTCTTGCATGATCTTACGCATCGCTTCACCGGCTTTTTTACGCCGTAACTTGGCGCTTGGTTCATCCGGCATGGGTATCTGCGCTTCCGGCAACACGGTCAATGTAATACGAGGGAAGAACTGTTTCTTAAGCGCTCCTGATGTGCGACTAAAATAAGATCGCGTCGCCCCCTCCAAACGCACCGGCACAATGGTTGCCCCTGTTCGCGCCGCTACAAAAGCCGGGCCTTCGTAAACTTTCATTAGACTGCCGGTCACGGTAATCCGTCCTTCGGGAAAAATGACCACGGGTCGTCCAGCTTCAATAGCTTTGACCACACCCTTCATCGCCATCGGATTACCCGGATCAACCGCCAAGTAATCGACCAACGATAACATCACGCGAAAACTCCAGCGCTTTGCAACCGTCGTGTGGACGACAAACACTGCGTTATATGGCAAAAACAATCCCAGCAACAAACCATCAAGAAACGATTGGTGATTTGCAATAATTAATAAGCGCTCAGCGCGCAGTTCTTCCAACCTTCCCCGCACCTCTACTTTAAATAACCAACGCATGATTGCACGTAACAACGTCTTCAGCATTTTGATTACATCTCCTGTTCCAGATAGTTGAGTACACGCACTAGCGCTGCTTTCAAGCGCGGTGGTTCGATCCAGAAATACACTTCTTTGCCGATTTTTTCGCTTTGTAAAACACCCGCTTCGCGCAGAATTTTTAAATGATGAGAAACCGTGGATTGCGCTAATGGACACGCCGCGGCAATTTGACCCGCATTGAGTTTTTCGCCGCGTTGAAACAACAACAAAATGCGTTGCCGACGCTCGTCGCCAAGCGCGGTAAAGACTTTGGATACCTCTTGCCAGGCCGACGGAAGCGCGTGTGCGTACTGTTTTTTCATTTCGATATATTTAAATATATCGAAATGTATTTGTCAAGCAATCCCAATAAACAATAAAAAAAGGGTCATGCCATGCAGCATAACCCTTTTAAATTTTTTGGTGC